>JBAVYC010000240.1:0-12539 GCA_049698595.1 Desulfobacterales bacterium
GATCAGGTCGCGGAAACTGTTGCAGCATACAAGTCGCTGGATGATATTGATGCAGTTATCGTCTCTCTGAAAAAAGAGATGAATCAGGCGGCCAAAGACCTTGAATTTGAAAGAGCGGCAGAATTGAGAGATGAAATCAAGGCGCTGCAGAAGTTGATTGTGCTGGAAATGTGATTGAATGCAGACACAAACAACCATCCAGGATAAACTGGCAAGGGCCAGCCGAGAACCCGGCGTCTATTTGATGAAAGATGCCACGGGAAAAATCATCTATATCGGTAAGGCCCGAAATATAAAAAAAAGGCTGGCTTCCTATTTTAAAAATTCCGGACAATCGAGTGTCAAGGCCGGAATTCTGGCAACCAAGATTAGCGACATTGAGACCATCATTACCCGCACGGAAAAAGAAGCGCTGATCCTGGAATCCAATCTCATTAAACGCCATCGACCACGTTATAATGTCGTGTTGAAAGACGACAAGCGCTATCCATCGCTGCGAATTGACTTGAAAGATAAATATCCTAATTTTTCCATTGTCCGAAAAATCGGTAAAGACAATGCTTTGTATTTCGGTCCTTTTGCATCCGCCCAGGCGGTGCGTGAAACCCTGCGAACGATCAATAAAACCTTTAAACTTCGCAAGTGTAAAGCTATGGATTTTAAAAACAGGACCCGTCCCTGTCTTCATTGCCAGATGGACGGCTGTCTGGCGCCGTGTTGTCTCGACGTAGATCCCGATGTATACGCGGAGCAGGTCAACGAAGCGATTATGTTTCTAAAAGGCAGGACGCCGGATCTCATTCGTAAAATTAAAAATCAGATGGAATCCTGCGCACAGCAGCAAAAGTTCGAAAGAGCGGCCAGGCTGCGGGATAAAATTTTTTTCCTGGAACGTACCATCGAAAAACAAATTGCCGTAACCACTGATTTTAATGACAGGGATGTGTTTGCCTTAGCCCGCTCTGCGGAGTGTTCGGTCGCCACGGTGATGTCCGTAAGGGGCGGCTTTCTCAGCGGAACGCGCCATTACAGCTTTGCGGAGACCATATCCACTACTGAAGAGATGATGGCAGCGTTTATCAGGCAATATTACGAACGTCATCCATCCGTACCGGACGAACTGTTGGTTTCGATAGATCTGGAGGATGCCGATTTGACCGCGGAATGGCTGGGTCATTTCAAAAAGAAAAAAGTTAAAATCCTCCAGCCGCAACGTGGGGAGAAAGCACAGCTGGTGGCGATGGCGATCCACAATGCCGAAAACGAATTAAAAAGCCTGGTCGCTTCGCGTTCCGCCGAGATAGATCTTCTTTCGCGACTCCGAAATAAATTGAAAATGGAAAGATTACCTGAGCGAATCGAATGCTTTGACAATTCCAACATTTCAGGGACCCAGGCGGTAGCGGCGATGGTCGTATTTGAAAATGCCCGGGCAAAGAAATCTTTCTATCGAAAATACCGCATAAAAACGGTTACCGAACATGATGACTATGCCTATATGCAAGAAGTTTTAAAAAGACGCTACAACAAGGGTGAGGCCTCAAAACCCTATCCTGATTTACTGATGGTCGACGGCGGCAAAGGGCAGCTGAACATTGCCTTGGCGGTTACCAGAGAGCTGAAATTGACGGAGGAGTTTGAGATCATCGGCATTGCCAAAAAAGATGAGACCAAGGGAGAAACCCGGGACAAGATTTTTAAAGCGGGGCGAGCCAATCCGCTAAATTTTGGCAAGGACGAAGATCTGCTATTGTTCTTGCAGCGCATCAGGGACGAAGCCCACCGTTTTGCGATTTCATTTCATCGTAAACGACGCAAAAAAATATCATTGCAATCGGCGCTGGACACGATTCCCGGTGTCGGCCACAAAAGAAAAGCAGCCTTGCTGCGACATTTTAAAAGTGTAAAAAATATCCGGGCAGCCGATCCCGCAGAAATCGGCGCACTGCCCGGATTCAATCATTCTGTGGCCGAATCAATTCTCAAGGCACTGGGCACCTCGAACAGAACATAGGCCTCTCAGCTTTCTGAGGCCATTCTCGGGTTTTATTTAACAACATATTGTAACGAACGAAAGGTGTCAGGACTCAAAGGTGCTAAACCCCTAAATGAAACTACAAGGAATGACGAATGTCGAATGATCCGCCTGCGGCCGAACGAATTGTGGATGTCGCTTCGTTCTGATCTTTTTAACAAATAAAATAGATAGAATTCCTTAATTCGACACTCGTCAATCGACATTCGTCATTCTCTGCGGGATCATTTCAACGTCTTCAAAAGATCCTTGAGTTCCTGGACAGAATCGGCTGATTTTTTCAAGGCCTGTTGTTCTTCTTCGGTTAGGGTTATCTCAATGATTTCTTCAGCACCTTTTGCCCCCAGCTTTACCGGAACACCGATAAAAAGATCTTGAATACCATACTCCCCCTGCAGATAGGCAGCACAGGGAAGGATTTTCTTTTTATCTTTTAATATGGATTCAGCCATTTCCACCGCAGCGGAGGCCGGTGCATAGTAGGCACTGCCCGTTTTCAACAGTCCGACAATCTCCGCCCCTCCATTTCGGGTTCTTTCAACCAGAGCATCGATACGATCTTTAGCAAGAAGTTCGGTGATCGGAATGCCGGCGACCGTGGAGTACCGAGGCAACGGCACCATGGTATCCCCGTGCCCGCCAAGCACAAACGCATGGGTGTTTTCAACGGAAACGTTCAGCTCCATGGAAATAAACGCTCTGAAACGAGCGGAATCCAGCACGCCGGCCATACCAATGACTCTTTGTTGGGGAAAGCCACAGGTATCATAAGCGACATGACACATAGCATCCAGAGGATTGCTGACAATAATAATGATGGCCTCGGGCGAACGTGATGCCACCTCTTGGGTGACATTTCTCACGATTCCGGCGTTGGTACTGATGAGATCATCCCGGCTCATGCCGGGCTTGCGCGGGATTCCGGCTGTAATGATCACAATATCCGAGTCTGTCGTGTCATCATATCCGTTGGTTCCCGTGAGATGGGAGTCATGTTTTTCTATGGCAGCCGCCTGGGTCAAATCAAGGGCCTTGCCCTGAGGGACACCTTCGACGATGTCTACCAGAACCACATCACACAATTGCTTCTCAGCCAGACGCTGGGCGGCGGTCGCACCGACATTGCCGGCCCCGACTACGGTAACTTTTTTGTCCATGATACGTTCCTCCTGCATTTATGTTTTAAAAGATAGTTAACAAAATTTGCTGTAATGTCAATATAATTTATATGCCTGCGCTTGTTGACAGGGGACCTCAATTTAGGATAAGTAAGCATGGTTTTGAAATATGTATTTAAGTTCTGGCTTGATTGTGATATTATAAACATTTGATTTCCTAGAGATAATTCAAATGGCAATTGTTAATTTAAAGAAGAGACAAATCGAGTGTAAAATCGTTTACTATGGAGCCGGCCGGTGTGGTAAGACGACGAACCTCGAGTATATTCACAAAGCCTTTAAAAAGCAAGTGAAAGGGGAAATGGTCTCGATCAACACGGATGGTGACCGGACTCTTTTTTTTGATTTTCTCCCTTTAGAGCTTGGCAAACTTAAGGGTTGTGATGTTCGAGTTCAGTTATATACCGTCCCCGGACAGGTTCGCTATGAATCAACGCGAAAACTAGTCCTCAGGGGAGCGGACGGTATTGTTTTCGTCGCTGATTCGTTAGAAGTGCGGCGTGAAAAAAATATGCTTGCGCTAAAAGACCTCCATCAAAATTTAAAAGAATACAATTTGAGTATCTTTAAAGTGCCTTTGGTTATGCAATTCAACAAAAGAGACCTCAGTGATGCCAATATCACGCTGATGTCTCTCAAACAAATGCAACATGATTTGAATAGACAGTTAAAAGTTCCGTGTTTTCCGGGTAGCGCCTTGACGGGCGACGGTGTTGGAAAAACACTCAATGCTTGTCTGAGGTTGTTGTTGAAATCAATTCAAAAAGAACTAAATTTGGATGGTTAATTTTTTAATATGGCCGGCAATGCAGCCTTTGCAGGCAATTTAAGTTTTCTCAATCTAGGTGAGCTGATACAGCTGTTGGGCACCAACGGCGGCACCGGCATACTCTACATCAGCAGCACCTACGCTTCCCAACCAGGCCTGATTTATATTGAAAAAGGCAACCCGATAGATGCCGCCAACGGCACCAAGACAGGACTTGATGCGCTGTTCTCCCTGTTTGGCTGGATAGATGGACAGTTCGAATTCATCCAGGAAGATATTGCCCGTCAAAACGTTATTAACAAGAGCCGAATGGAGATTATCCTGGATGGCCTGAGACTGCTGGACGAGGGGCAAGTGGAAGTTCTTGGACCGGCGGCCGGTGAATCCGAGACTGAACCAACGGTTGCCAAGTCGGGATCCGTACCCTTAATCAAGGGCCCTTTGGTTGACTATTCTTATGTGGTCGATGAAGAGGGCTTTTACAATGGCGATGAAATCGTCCAGGAAGGCAATCATGGAAACTGGATCTGGGTAATCCTGGAGGGCGTTGTCGAAATTTCCAGGGAAACATCCGCGGGGGGTGCTTTAAAAATACTCAGAATCGGCGATGGCGCTTTTTTGGGCAGCGTTACAGCGTTATTAAAAGGCGATAATGTCCGCAGTGCGACCGTTACCGCGGTTGGAAACGTTCATTTAGGAATGCTGGATTCACAGCTGATGACGAGTGAATTGGCCAATTTAACCATAGATTACAGGGAGTTTGTTAGATGCCTCGATGAAAGAATGAAACAGGCCACCAAAATGGCTGTCGATATTTATGCCGGGGATAAAAAAATCGCCGATTTCGTTAAAGGAAAGAAAATCCTCATCAAGCAGGGACACGCTGAAAAACGGCTGTTCCGTGTCCGTGCCGGTCAGGCCTATATCGCCCGGGAGACCGATGCAGGCATTGTACCAATCGGTTGTCTGCAAAAAGGGGATTACTTCGGACACATTCCCTTCCTGGACATTGGACAAGAACCTTATTCGGCATCCATTTTTGCATCGCCGGATCTTAAACTAAGCTCTATGGACCCGCAAGAACTTCAAAGAGAACATGACAAACTTTCATCAACCTTAAAAAATATATTAGCGCATCTGTCCACCAGCATTTCCGTTACCACGCTGATTGCCTGTGATTTTTATAATAAAGTGTTTGCCGGTAAATCGAAGTGATGTTACCGCGCCAATTTTTTCCCGCTGCGGCGGGAAAATTATGATTGTACTTGCGGTATTTTTTTGCCGCCTAAATTGAAAACATTTCAAAAGCCCAAGCGGGAACTAATTGCCATGACCTCTGAAAACAAAAGAAAACACCAGCGTATCCGGTCACTCAACCTGTCATATATTTGCCTTGATGAGAACAACAACATCGTCAAACAGGGAATGGGCAGGACGTTAAACCTATCCGAGTCCGGGATATTGCTTGAAACTCATTTCCCGATAGAATCGGAATACTCGGTACTGCTGACGATTGCTCTGGAAGAAGATCTGCTGGAAATTAAGGGGAAACCGATTCATTCCCAATCAACTCAAACGGGTGAATTCGAAGTAGGGATTGAGTTTGTTGAACCGGACCAAGATTCAATCCGTCTTTTGGAGAACTTTATCAATAAAGATGAACCGCGCAAAGAATCAACCGGGGCAGAGGATATGTAGGTGCTAGGTTATTTCAGGCCGGGAGGACTATGGTAGGTTTACTGAAAAAAATGAACATCTCTTAAAACAACTCTGTTGGGCTTGAATCTAGCCTGTGAATGTTTGCAAAATAACTTAACGCTTTTGTAGGGCAGGGGATGCATAAGTGCAAATACTCAACAATAGGAGCGAGGATTGATGAAAACACCTGTGAGCGAAACGGACTTTCAGGATTTAAACCTGATCAAGCGTGGAAAGGTAAGAGATATCTATGATCTTGGAGAAAATCTTTTAATGGTGGCGACAGATCGGATTTCCGCCTTTGATGTGGTCATGCCGGATCCTGTTCCGGATAAAGGCGTTATTCTCACCCAGATTTCTCTTTACTGGTTTGAAATAATGAAGCCGATCATCGAAAATCATGTGGTCTCAGCAAATGTAAATGATTATCCTGCTGTCTGCCGACCCTATTCGGAAACCTTGCAGGGCCGCAGCATGCTGGTAAAAAAAACAGAACCTCTGTCGATCGAGTGTGTCGTCAGAGGTTACATATCCGGATCGGGATGGAAATCCTATCAGCAGACAGGCAGTGTTTGCGGTATCGATCTGCCCGAGGCTTTGCGGGAATCGGATAAATTACCCGAACCGATTTTTACTCCCTCGACAAAGGAAGAACTCGGGGCTCATGATATCAATATCGATTTCGCAGAGGCAGAAAAACGAATTGGTAAGGACCTCGCTTCAAAGGCAAAAGATCTGAGCCTGGCGATCTACAAAAAAGGTTCTGAAATGGCCGCTGAGAAGGAAATTATTATTGCCGATACCAAATTCGAGTTCGGCCTTTTGGGAGACAAACTCATTCTCATCGATGAAGTCCTGACGCCTGATTCATCCAGGTTCTGGCCCAAGGATACCTATCAACCCGGCGGCTCTCAACAAAGCTTTGACAAACAATATGTTAGAGACCATCTGCTGTCCGTCAAATGGAACAAACAACCACCTGCCCCTTCGCTACCGGAAGATATCATTCGAAACACCCGAAAAAAATATCTTGAAGCACTTACCCAGCTGACCGGCGACAGTTACGGGCTTTAGGGCAATCATTTGCCAGAACTTAGTTCGCTTCGCTCACAACCTGTCGAGAGCCTCAAGGGCGTGCGATTGGGATAATGAAATGTTGGACCTTTAAATTTTAGAAATGCGGAACTCAACTGTTCAATCAGCTCATTTTCAATCCATAGCCCTGGCCCAGATAAATCTGCAAGATGATACATTTCGCATCACCACCCGGACAGATGTAAATGAGCTGTTGGACACCCTTCAGTACGATGGCCTTTTAACCCCGCCGCTGTTGATCAAAAAGAACTCCACCTTTGTCATCGTCAGTGGCTTTCGCCGCATCGCCGCCTGCCTGAAACTGAATTGGGATGAAATCACTGCACGCATTCTGAAACCGGATACAAGCACCCTCGATTGTCTGCGCCTGGCTATTGCCGAAAATGCACTCCAAAGATCTTTGAACCTCATCGAAACATCGCGCTGTCTCCAGAAACTCTCATTATGTATTACCAACAGCAGGCAATTGGCACAATCGGCGTCAAGCCTTGGATTACCTGACAATCCATCGATGATCGACAAAATCAAAAGCCTCAGTCTGCTTGCGAGACCAATCCAAAACAGTATCCTGGCCGATACAATATCACTTGCTATGGCCAAGGAACTGGAATCGTTGGAAGCTGACTGCGCAATTGCCTTTACCCGGTTATTTGATCAGTTGAAAATAGGGCTTAACAAACAAAAAGAAATCGTCACTCTGGTCAAAGAAATCGCACGACGGGATGGTATTCCTATGCAAGAGGTCATGGAAGACAAACGTTTCGTTAAGATTATGACCCACCCGGATTTTGATCGCGGCCAAAAGAGTCGCAAATTGCGCGCTTATTTGCGGCAACGCAGATATCCCAGAATTGACGCGGCGGAAAAAACGTTTGAAATGCATCGCAAAAACCTTAAACTGGGCAACGACATTAAATTAATCCCTCCCAAGGAATTTGAGGCCACCGCCTACGGGTTGAATTTGACATTTGCCAATCTTGAACACCTCAAAGCCCTTCAAACCAGATTGAATAATATAATTCAAAAGCCTGATTTCAAACAAATAATTGAATAATTATTACTTGACAAAGACGTCCCATCAATTATAGTTAAAAATATGAAATAAATTGAGTTCATAAGATTATGGGAATACAGGAAAGAAAACAGCGAGAACGGGAAAGAAGACGCCAACAGATCATCGTGGCCGCCAAACGGGTATTTTCTGAAAAGGGGTATTCCAAATCCACCATGGAAGATATTGCCAGGGAAGCTGAACTAAGTCCCGGAACCCTCTATCTTTATTTTAAAAATAAAGATGAACTATACGCCTCGCTGTCATTGCGAATACTGCAATATCTAAATATCAGGCTGGAAGATGTAAAAAAGGAAAAAGATATTGAACCGCGTCTAAAAATTGTAGCCATTAAAGAGGCCCTGTTCGATGTTTACCAGTTTGATCCCATGATACTGATCAACATGTTCCATCTCCAATCCAGTGAAACGCTTAAAAATCTATCATCACCGCTGCTCGAAAACATCACGGAACTATCTCGCAACTCACTTACCATCCTGGCCGAAATATTTAAAGATGAAACCGGTCAAGATAATTTTGCCAGCCACCATCCCACTGCCATTGCCGATATCGTGTGGTCCCTATTCACCGGTGTTGTCCTATGGGAAGAAAGCAAACGCATGATTGATAACGATAAAGACTTCTTAGAGCAAACCCTTGATGTCGCCTTCGAAATATTTTCCCGCGGAATAACCCGTTGACCCCAGCACATCTCTGCTCGCAAGCTGTGCTCAGCAAGTTTGATTAAATGACCATTCAAAAGCTTTATGTCGACCGGAAGATTGCTGATTTTCCCCAGGTAAGTGCCATTTCACGACGCCTTGACCTGCCGTCCGAGATCGTTTCAGACCCCCAGGAGGTTTACGATACGGTTTTGGCCGCTGACGATCCCGTCAAAAAGGGCAAAACAGTGCTGTTTCTTACCTATAACAGAGGCGTTTTTATCAAGAATTGCCCGGGCAAGCGTTCCTATGAATGCTGCGGTTATCAAATTCTGAACATCGGGAATTTCTGTCACATGGACTGTACCTACTGTATTCTGCAGTGCTATTTTCATCCACCCGTACTTCAATATTTCGTTAATCACAATGATCTTTTTAAAGAACTGGAATCAATTTTTGCAGATGATAAAATACATCGATTGGGAACCGGTGAGTTCACCGACAGTTTAATCTGGGAAATCTGGACCGATCTTTCGACTCGACTGGTTCCTGCCTTTGCAGCCCAAAATACCGCCATCCTGGAGTTGAAAACCAAAACAACGGCCATCGACAGGCTTGAGAAGTTGTCGCACAACCGCAAGACCATCATGGCCTGGTCGGTCAACACCCCCCGGATCATTGCTACGGAAGAGCGCCATACGGCATCCCTTGATGCCCGGTTAAAAACAGCGGCCAAATGCGAATCATGGGGATACCCGCTGGCTTTCCATTTCGATCCTATTATCATCTATGATGGCTGCGAATCAGACTACGAACGGGTTGTCAAGCAGATATTCTCTTATGTTTCAGCGGACAGAATTGTCTGGATCAGCCTGGGCACATTTCGCTTTATGCCGGCTCTCAAGACGCTGATTCAGAAACGCTCGCCTAAATCCAATATTATCTATGGCGAATTTATCACGGGCCTCGATGGGAAAATGCGATATTTTAAACCATTGAGAATTGAGATCTATCAAAAAATCATCGCCTGTATTCGCGCCCATGCCCCCCGCGTGTTTATCTATTTTTGCATGGAAGATGATGAAGTCTGGCAAAAATCCCTGGGATTTACCGTATCTGAGCGCGGAGGGCTTTCAAAAATGCTTGATGAACAGGCCATCAGACATTGCAGACTTGAGAGGGATTAAGTCCTTATCGGATTTTCTCTGACAACATGTTCTAAGAAACGTAAGATTTCAGGTGTCAGTGTTCGGATTTCAGCAATAAAAAAATGATAGAAGACCATAATTCGACAATCGACAATCAGCATTCGTCATTCCATAGCTGCCTCTGCTTGGCTTTGTCGGCCATCTTCTTCCTGGTTGCTGCGGGATACTCATCTGCACAGACGGGATATGTGGTAAAGTGGGTGAACGACGGGGATACAATTGTATTGACCAACGGTTGGCGCGTGCGATACATCGGTATCAATGCGCCTGAAATCGACCATGAAAATCAAAAGGCGCAGCCCTATGGCTATTTGGCCAGATCTTTCAATAAAAAGCTGGTTGGGTCCCAAAAGATTGTCCTTGAATTCGACGAGGAACGTCATGATCGATACGGACGATTGCTGGCGTATATTTTTCTGGCGGATGGTTCCTGTTTAAATTCACGGATGCTGGAAAATGGGATGGCTTTTTATTTGTATCGCAGGCCCAACGTGAAATACGATAAACGCCTGCTAAAAAAACAGCAGGCTGCCATGAAGGCCCAGAAGGGACTGTGGCGCAACTGGAAAGAAGTAAAAGGCAAGTATATTGGAAATCAAAAATCCAGGCGGTTTCACCAGGTCGCGTGTCCAAATGCTAAAAATATCAAAAGGAAAAACAGGATCATATTTTCGACGAAGTGGGATGCCTTCTATGCCGGTTATGCTCCGGCAAAGAATTGCATCCAGGAATTTTGGGACTATGAGTAAAAAAAATGCCTAAAGTTATAATAGATAGAATACCTTAACTTTAGGCATTTTGAATTTTAGGCAATTTAGGCTCTTGTTTTCAGGCTTTGCTTTTATTTACCTCTTCCACTATTTTTTCTGCAATTTGGGCCGGCACCTCATCATAATGTGAAAATTCCATGGTATACATACCGCGGCCACCCGTCATGGATCTGAGATCCGGTGCATAGGTCTGGAACTCCGCCATCGGCACATTGGCCTTGATGATTTGATTCCGGCCGGCATTGTCCATGCCGAGAACTTTGCCGCGTCTGCTGTTGAGATCACCCATGATGTCACCCATAAAATCTTCCGGCGTTGTGATGGTCACATTCATGATGGGCTCCAGCAAAACGGGTTGCGCGTCTTCACAGGCCTTTTTATACGCCAGTGAACCGGCGACTTTGAAGGCCATTTCTGATGAGTCGACAGCATGAAAAGATCCGTAATCAAGGGTCGCTTTAAAGTCGACACAGGGGAAGCCGGCCAGAACACCTTTTTGAGCGGCTTCAATGATGCCTTTTTCAACCGCGGGAATATATGTTTTGGGAATGACACCGCCGACGATGGCGTCGACAAACTCAAAACCATGTCCCCGGGGCTGGGGTTCCATCTGAATCCAGCAGTCGCCATATTGACCATGGCCACCGGTTTGCTTTTTGTGTTTTCCCTGAACCCTGACCTTTTTTTTGATGGTTTCTCTATAAGGGACTTTCGGGGTTTTCAGGATGGCTTCAACGTTAAATTTTCTTTTGAGCTTTTCGACGGCGGTTTCGACATGGATCTGGCCCAAGCCGGATAAAAGGATTTCTTTTGTTTCGGAAATTCGATCCAATTTTAGCGCCGGATCCTCTTCAAGCAGCTTTGACAATGAAATAAAGATCTTATCCTCATCTCCTTTGGATTTTGCTTCAATGGCAAACGAGATTAAGCAGGGCAGGGGTTCGGAACATTTATAGACGATCTTTGCAGAGTCATCACAGAGGGTGTCGCCGGTAACGGTTTCTTTGAGTTTGGCCACGGCAACGATAGAACCGGGACCGGCACCGCTAGCAGGCTTTTGTTCCTTGCCGGTGATGGTTAATAGTTGATTGAAGCGCTCTTTTGTTTCTTTGTTGGCATTATAGAATGTGCCGTCGGTCCCGAGGGTTCCGGAAACGACCTTGAAAATAGTCAAGCGTCCGGCATAGGGATCTGCCAGGGTTTTGACGACAAATCCAGAAAAAGGCGCCTCCGGATCCGGCGCTCGTTCAATTTCTTTGCCGGTGGCAGGGTCAATACCCGGTTTTGCACCGCGATCCAGGGGAGAGGGTAGGGCATCGACGATTAAATCCATTAACAGATCGATCCCGATATTGCGGGTAGCGGATCCACACACCACCGGCACAAATATGCGGGCCAGGGTACCTTTCCTAAGGGCTGCCGCCAATTCCTGCTGGGTGAGTTCTTCTCCTTCCAGATAGCGTTCAACCAGTTCATCATCGGCTTCGGCGATATTTTCGATGAGATTTTCTTTCTCAGCTTCCACCGCTTCCTGCATATCTGCCGGGATTTCAATTTTATGTGCTTTGCCGTTCTCATCGTACTCAAAAGCTTTGCCGCTGATCAAGTCGACAACGCCTTTGAACCCGTCTTCGGCACCGATGGGGAGTTGAAGGATTATCGGTTTGGGTTTAAAAATCTCAACGGCCGCTTGAAAGGTACGGGAAAAATCAGCTCTTTCCCTGTCGAGTTTATTGATAAAAATGACACAAGGTTGGCTAAATTCTGCAGCAAAATCCCAGGCTTGTTCGGTTTGAACTTTTATTCCGTCGACCGCATCGATGACCACGACAGCGCCATCGGCTGCTTGCAGACAGCTTAGGGTATCAGAAAAAAAATTCTGATCACCGGGAGTGTCGATGAAGTTAGTGGTGTGTTTTTTCCAATCGAATTGATGAAAACCGGAGCTGATGCTCGACATTCTCTTGAGTTCTTCGGGCTCAAAATCCGTGGCTGAGTTGCCGTCTTCCACCCGGCCCAGTCGGTTGATGGTCCCACTGTCATACAACATGGCTTCCGCAAGAGAAGTTTTCC
>JBAVYC010000241.1:0-7641 GCA_049698595.1 Desulfobacterales bacterium
CCCACTAACCTTTCCTGTGGATATCCCAACTTGTCAGCCAGCGACTTGTTGATCCGCATAATTCTATATTGACTGTCAATTACTGCTATATGGCCAGGGACCGCATTGAATATAAGCGCCAATTCTTCTATGGCTTTTAATGCATCCTCATTGGCCCTCTTGTACTCAAGAAGACCCTTCTCTATCTCATTTACCATTTGCTCTAATTCATTGTAAGTAAGCTTTCGAGCCATTAGGTTATCACCCAAAATTCAGAAAAATAATATTTCATTATTCTCATCGATGTATTCGTTTATGGCGTTATAACCCAATAAGCTTTTCGATGACAAAGGAAACAGGGCTATTTTTTGACTGTTAAATTCATCCCTGACTTCATCCGGAACCGCTTTAGAGTTTGATTTATTAACGAGAACTGATTCAATATGGATTCCGATATCATTTAATTTCTTTTTTATGCGGAAAGCCTCCGAAAACGATAATTTATCATTATTCAAAACTAGGTTAATCTTGGCTGCATCGAACTTGAAATGGTCACCCAAATGTTCATACTGCTGAATCAAGATCTCTAATTTAGCCTTAATTTTGTCTTGCTGGATTGTTTTACGGCCGATCTTAATTTCGGAGATTATTTCTTTTTTGGCGTAAATCTTCTCTCTAAGCTTTAACAGCTCTTCCAACCAGATCAGGGTGATAAAGGGCAATGAAAAGAACCTTAATGTGAGGGCGGTCGGTGCCATGTCAAAAATAATAATATCCTTATCGTCAAAAGTGTGGATGATATTCTCAAAAGCCAAGAGCAAGGCATATTCTTCCAAACCGGGGGAAAACTGTAAAACATTAAAGTAATTTTGCAGATTAAACGCACTTTCGTAGCTATAGGTTTGTTTAATCGTCTTTTCAGTTTCTTTCAGAAATTTTTCGATCCAATAGTCGACATTGACTTCTTTAACCGCAAGGTGATTTGCAACTCGTTGTGATTTTTCCCCAAAATCCTGCTGAAAAATATCTCTCTGATTATGAGCCGGATCCATGGATACCAGCAAGATATCATTGGAATTTCGCGAAAGATGAACTGAGGTTATGGCTGATGTGGTTGATTTCCCGACACCGCCTTTACCGATAAAAAATAAAAGTTCAGGTTTCATTATTGTTCACCGCAGAGTTCGCTGAGATCGCAGAGAAGTAAGTTATGGGCTTCTGTCCTTTTTTTAATTCCGACTTCCCTCCGGGGCGTAGGCCCCTATGGCCCCTCCGGGCCGGAGGCCGCATTCCCTTTTCCAAATTCATTTTCTAGTCAATATCCAATACTGAGAATAGATCCCCCAGCGGATCATGGGCGGTTGAGACTTTTTCGAGCATGATTTCAAATTCATTCTCCATTTCCGGTAGTAGCGCCATCGTGATATGGATGGGCGGGGAGGGTATGCCAATGAAGGCGCCCAACACCAGTATGGCAAAGATATTATCCAGTTCTCCGACTTCATATTCAATCGTCTCAACGGCCTTGCCGCGCATGACTTCATCCGCTACATGAAAGGCCGATACAATTTTATCTTTAATGGTTTTTACTGTTGGCACCATTTACGGATCTTTCGGGTATCGAGTTTACTTTACCCTGAATATTCTTCTTTCAAAAGCAATCCGTGTTTTTGAGGGGTAGAAATAATACACCGCATATAGCCCCATCAAGATGGCACTCGCAGTATAAAATCGGGGCAGTTCAAAAAGATATGCTGTTAGGGCCAGATATGGTGTGATCATTACGACATAAATCAAGGTACGCTCAAATTTGAGTAATGTCTCATCCGATACACTTAAAAGATCCCGGTTTTTGTGAGCGAATAAGGCCCGATAAAAAATTGGAAAAGCAACCGCTAAAGCGATGCATAAGATAAAAATAAACGGCCCGGCAATTTGGATGAAATTATCCGAACCAATGTCGATAAAATCATAGGCTTTCGCCCCGCCCGCCAATGTAAAACCTAAAATGGAAGGCAACAATAAGATTAAATAGGTTTTTTTTAATTCCTTGGACATTTTTTGATCCCTTAGTGCTCCTATTCATAATTACAGTAACATATTAGCCGTAATATTTTTCCCCACAAGGACACTGTGTATTGATATTATTTTTAAAGAGTATCCATTCCTCTGATTTCACGCTTCCGACATCCTCATCACGCCATCTCTCCACTACTCCAACTTTAAGTGTTACGGCGCCAACGGTGAAGGTTCCGGCGGCATGTCACCACCCATGGTAAAAAATTTAACAACACCTTCTACAACGATCCAGACCGCGATGAAGAGAATAACAATATTAATTACCTGCAAGAGCGGGTTATGGGCGGCACCGAATTTAACCTGATTCAGAATGACGGCCCAAATGGTCATCACCGACATGAAGATCGCCGGCAGTCCGGCAACCATCCATTTCAAACCGCCGCGGGCCTTCAGATAGAGGGTGATAATAATCAGCGCCAAGGCAGCCAGGGTTTGATTGACGGCCCCAAACAGCGGCCATAATTTCAGGGCACCCTTGCCGTCGGCGCCGGTGGCAAACGCCAGTATCAGTGCCGTCACCACCGCCACGGCGGTGCCCACCCAGCGGTTACTTAATGCGGGGAGATTTATGCTGCTGCCCAGTTCACCGATCACATAGCGTTGAATCCGGGTAGCAGTGTCCAGGGTGGTGCCGGCAAAGGAGGCCACAAAGACCGCCATAATGGCCAGGGTAAACTGTTTGGGGATACCGAGGGTCATGATCATATTGGCGGCGCCGTCCACAAAAGCCGAAATCTTGGAGCCCAAACCGGCGGCAGCGGCCCAGGATGAATAGTGGGTCGTCCAGGCGGCGACCCCACTCAAGGTTTCGCCGGCTTTGGTGGTGTAGCCCAGTCCGATGCCGGCAGCCACGGCAATCACCACCAGGGTGGCCAGGGTGCCTTCCATTAACATGGAGCCGTAACCCACGAAGAGCGAATCGCGTTCATCCCGCACCTGCTTGGCCGAGGTTCCGGACGACACCAGCGCATGAAATCCGGAAATCGCCCCGCAGGCAATCGTAATAAACAAAAAGGGCCACATGGGCGGGGCCTTGGCCGGAGACATCTGCACGGCCGGCGCCACGATGTCAAGATGACCGCCAAAGCTTGCAACAATCACTCCCAAGACCAGCAGGGCCATGGCGATAATCAACTGGTGAGAGTTAATAAAATCCCGTGGCTGCAGCAAGGTGGTGACCGGCAGCACCGAGGCTATGAAAGCGTAAGTCAACAAGATAATGGTCCACACTCCGGTGTCAGGGATACCGGCAATAGCCGGCATTTTAAACGGCAAATAAGGCCCGAGGAACACGCAAACATACATGGCGATGATGGCATAGATTGACCATGTCATGGCATTTTTGCCTTTTTTGTAAATCAGATAGCCCAGATAGATGGCAATGGGGACTTCCACCCAGACTGCCAGAACCGACTGTGGATACATGCTGAAAATGATGGCAATCACCAGGCCGAATATGGCAATCACGATCCACAGCTCCAGAAAGACGATTATGAAAAATAAAAACTTGGTGCGGTCGTTGACGTATTTGGCGGTGTATTCGGAAATCGATTTTCCCTGGTTGCGCATGGAAATAATCAAGGCACCAAAATCGTGAACCGCCCCCATGACGATACTGCCGAGAAATATCCACAGCATCGCCGGGACCCATCCCCAGATAATAGCGATGGCCGGTCCCACAATAGGACCGGTGCCGGCGATGGACGTGAAATGATGCCCGAAAATTATTTCTTTTTTGGTGGGCACATAATCGACGCCATCCTCCAATTCCCGGGAAGGCGGTTTGCTATCCCCCGAAAGGGAAAAAATTTTGCTGCCGATATATTTGCCGTATAACTGGTACATGATGATGTACCCGGCAAATGCCAATACCATAATTGCTAAAGCACCCATAATTTGATTCCTCCTTTCAAATTTTTGTTACAAATAAGCATTCTAAATTTGGGACACGGATTTTCACGGATGTCCACAGATAAGGACTTTCATGTCTATCGCCAAACCCCTAACCTAGTCTGGCCGAAAATCAAAAAGATAAATTAATCACGAAAGCGCGAAAAAAATTAATTCGTGATTAGGGATTTAAATCTGTGTTCATCTGAGTTTATCCATGTCCTAATTTGTCCACCAAAACATACGATAACTGATCTGTTCGTGTCCCTAAGCGGATTCAAGTTCCCGGCGGGCGGCCATATCCACTAGAATTCTATCTCTCGCCTTGTCGATGCCGAGTGCCTGGCGTTTTTTATCAATATGCGCAATCATTTTATGGGCATGTTTGATGGGGTCGACTTCCAGGTCCCACATGCCGCCGTATAGTTTTTCGAATTCTTCAAATATATATTTCTGAAATACGGGTGCGCCGCTAACCGGCAGGGTGACGCCAAAAACGGTGTAAACACCCGAAGCCACAAAATAGTGCCCGATGCTGATGGCTTTTTCACTCATCCATTCCGGTGCACTTCCGGCCGCCGGCAGATCACTGATATCATTGCCCAGACCGCCGGCTTTAACCACCTCTGCAGCCGCCAGAAGAATCCGGCTGTTGTCCACACATGAACCCAGGTGCAGGACGGGCGGAATTCCGACGGTTTCACAGACTTCAGCCAAACCCGGACCACAGAATACCATGGCGGATTCAGGGGTCAGCAGGCCTTCCATGGCACAGGCAATTGCGTTGCAACCGGTCGTTAGAACAATCACATCATTTTTTATCAGCTCTTTTACAACCTGAATATGCCCTTCATTGTGTCGGGTTCTGGCATTGTTGCAACCAACAACCCCTCCGATACCCCGAATTCTGCCGTTGATAATATTGTCGTTTAAGGTGTAGTAGGAGCCGCGAAACGTGCCGCCCAGGTGATACTCAATGGATTCCACCCCGAAACCTGCGACGATAGGTGATTTCTGTTTGGGAATCATCACCTCCGAGCCCCTGTTTTGGAAATTATCAATGGCCAGTTTGACAATCCTTTTGGCATCTTCCAGCGCATGGTGCTCATCAAATTCAATGTGAAGGACATTCTCCTGTTCCATCCGGGCGATGGGGTGGGTGGTGATCAATTTAGTGTGAAAGCATTTGGCCACATTGGCCAGATTCTGAAATATGCATTGGATGTCGACCACCATGGCATCACAGGCCCCGGTAATGATGGCAAGCTCCTGCTGGAGAAATGTTCCGCACAAAGGCACACCGTGACGCTGCAGCATTTCATTGGCTGTGCAGCAAATGCCGGAAAGCTGGATGCCTTTGGCTCCCTTGGATTTAGCATATTCTTCCATTTCCTTGGTTTGGACGACCGCGACGATCATCTCGGAAAGCACCGGTTCATGGCCGTGAATCACGATGTTGACCATGTCTTCTTTCATCACTCCGAGATTGGCTTCTGAGGCCACCGGATAGGGGGTGCCAAACAGGATGTCCTGAAGATCCGTGGCCAGCATCGAACCGCCCCAACCATCGGCAATCGCTGCCCGGGTCCCCTGCTTCATAAGATTTTTATAGTCCTGATCGACCCCGATGTGCGTCCGGTGCATAATTTCAACTATTTCCCGGTCGATATTGCGCGGCACCACCCCTTGCTTTTTCCAAATGTCGTAGCGGGCTTCGGGTGCGCGTTTGGCAAAAAGAAGTTCACCTTCGGCCTTGCCCCACTCATTGAGTGCTTTTTCGCCGACCTCTACAGCAATTTCATCGATGTCCCGATCCAGCTGTTTTCCGTCAACTTCAACGGTTGTGTCGACCCCCAGCCATTGTGCGACTTCCAGGAGTTTACGCGTATCCTTAATCTTATAGGCATCGGTTTCTTTTCTGGCAGCCGACATAAATACTTCGGCAACCGACCGTCCGTGGTCGGAATGGGCGGCAGCACCGCCGGCAATCATGCGGATAAAATTGCGGGCCGCAATGGTATTCGGCGTTGCCCCGCAGATACCTTTGCGGGTATCCTCCCCTTCGATTCCGGCTTTCGGAAGGGGCAGCCTACAGGGGCCCATGCCGCAGTTTTTGCAGCATATGCCCTGAGTGCCGATGTTGCAGGGTTTCATCGTAACTGCCCGGTCAAAGGCTGTCTCGATCCCCAGCTCATGGGCGCGTTCAATCATCTGTCGGCTGGCCGGATCAATGGTAGCCGCCACCGGATCAGCCAGTTTCATGGTTTTGGGCTCCTTGGTATCTTTTTTTTCCACCATTATTTCCTCCTTCGATTTAGGGTTTTTTTGAGCAATTATTAAATTTTTTAGAAGAAAAGCAGAAAATTTTTAACACGCATGCAATTGCCAAGTGACTTCTGAGAAAGACTTTTCTCAGCCGTACTTTACCGTGAATGAACCTCTATCATTGAGAATAAAGCATGATTTATGCCATTATCCAGTAAAACAATATTATTATATAATTTCTGTCGGTTATTAAAATTTACAAGGGAGAGTGCTGTGGAGGTGAATACGAATTTAGAAAAATTTCGAAACTTCTTTTCGCAAAATTTCGATATTTATCCGCCGGCAGTTCAGTGTCGACCGGAGATATAAGCTTAGCGTCTTAGTTGAGATTTCATTTTATGAAAAAACTCATTTATCACGAAAACGCGAAAGTCGGAAAACACGAAATTTTTCTTGGCTTTTTTTCGTGTTTTCGTTATTTCGTGCTTTCGTTATTGATCTTTTTTGGTTCCGGTTTATCCGGGTTCGGCTTTTGGGTCATATTCTTGACCACTTGCGGTTTTATGTATATTAATGATAATATTCTATCATGGGTAAGAGCTCCTCTAGTGACATCGTTTTAACTACCCCCAAAGGAGAAGTGCGAATACCTTCCTTTTGCAATCCGCAAGCTATTCGCAAATGCACTTTTGACCGCGAGTTTACATCCCACGCGCATTATAAATCGCTTTATACCAGCCGAGAACTCCTGGAAGAAGCTGCTGAGAAACCCGGTGCAAATGTCGTGCTGGCTCTGACCCCACAAAACCACATCATTGGATACGCAGTGCTGGCCTACCCCGATACTGGGGAGCGATGGGCCGAGTTGGGACCGGAAATTATGCTGGAGGTCCAAGCCATCGAAGTTTGCCGAAGCCGGCGGACCTTCAAGATTGCCTCTGGCCTATTAAAAATGGTGGTTGGACATCCCCAGGTCGAAGAAAAGATCGTCTATATGGTAGGATATTCATGGACCTGGGATTTGAAGGGAGCCAGGAAGACAGCCCAACAATATCGGCAGATGCTCATCAACCTCTTTAAACCGCAGGGTTTTAAAGAATACCCGACCAACGAGCCGAACATTTGTTTGAAACCCGAAAATTTATTCATGTGCCGGGTGGGTAATAACATTCGTCAGGTAATACTGGACCGATTTAAGTGGCTGAGGTTCGGACTTTCTCCCTGGACTTGGGTCCAATAAAAAATTCAGGGATTTAGGAATTGCGGAATTGCGGAATTGCGGAATTTAAGGTTAAGACTATAAATTTGAATAGATAGAATTCCTTCAATTCCTGAATTCCTTAATCCCTCAATTGAGCACCAATTTATATAAATGCTATCCTCATGGCTAAATACGTGCTCCGTGTACTTAAATTTTATCTACCAACA
>JBAVYC010000242.1:0-8800 GCA_049698595.1 Desulfobacterales bacterium
CATGTCTATATTATAAATAAATCTTATTCAGGGAGCTTATTTATAATGGGAATCCAAGAGCGCAAGGAAAGAGAAAAGGAGAGGCGGCGCCAGCAGATCATGGTTGCCGCCAAAAGGGTATTTTCAAATAAAGGCTTCAGTAAAGCGACCATGGAGGATATCGCCCAGGAAGCAGAACTTAGCCCCGGTACCTTATATCTCTACTTTAAGAACAAAGAGGAGCTTTATGCCTCCCTTTCTCTGAGGATACTCCAATATCTTCTTATACGGGTTGAGCACGTCAACGATGAGAAAAACGCCGATCCGGAGGAAAAATTAAAAGCTTTGATGGATGCCATGTACGATGTCTACGAGTTCGATCCACTGATCATCATTAATATGTTTCACCTGCAATCGAGCGAGACATTAAAGAATTTATCGCCTCAGCTGATGACCGAAATAAAGGATTTATCCCGCAAGTCGCTGGGCTCCATCGCCAAAATTTTTCAAGACGGCGTCGATCAGGGCCTTTTTATCGACCGTCATCCGACCGCCCTGGCCGATACCTTCTGGTCCTTATTTTCCGGTGTCGTGCTCTGGCTGACGAGCAAAAGACTTATCAATCAGGAAAAGGATTATCTTAAGCAGACCCTTGAGCTTGCCTTCGAAGTTTTTGGCCGGGGTATTAAAAAGGATCTGGGGTGAGCCGTTTGGGGCTACGCCCTTCGGGCTTCGACCCCACACGCAGGGTTCAACGTTCCGGCTTTTAAAAAAGCCGTGTGATTTCATCTACCTCAAACTGAGGCCAGGGGGTCGGTTGTGCTTTTTTCAGCGCTGCTATTCCCTGGCCTTCTTCCAGTACTTCACCAATACAGGTCACATCGATGCCGCTCCTGCGAATTGCCGACATCAGCGATTTGCAGCCGGTCTGGCGGCAGCAGATCAACAGACTGCCGGAACCGATTAGACCCAGCGGATCAATACCCAGCAAACGGCAAACTTGGCGGGTTTCCGCAAAGACGGGAATGGCATCCATATCAATTTTAATTCGATATCCCCCGGCGATACTCAACTCTTCTGCTGCGGTGGCCAACCCACCTTCGGTGACATCATGCATGGCGCTGACTGACCCGGATTCAGCGGCAATCCGGGCTTCTGTGATGATGCTGATACTCGCCAGAAATTGGCGACTTGAGTCAATTTCCGAATCGGCCATACCGAGATTCTTCAAACGGTCGCCAAATTCCCTGGCAATGATCGCAGTGCCCTCCACCGCCACACCTTTGGTCAGCAATATGCGGTCTCCGGGGGCCATATTGCGTTTATCGATCAAGTCGTTTCTGGCGACCGTCCCCGCCATCATTCCGGTCACCACCGGTCGTGTGACAGCATCGGTAATTTCGGTATGACCGCCGCACAGTGTGATATCCCACCGACGGCAAAATGTTTTCAGTTCATTTATGACATTGCGAATTTCATACGGGGTGACACCGCAGGGGAACAACAAGGTGGTAAGAAGCCAGCGGGGTTTTGCCCCAGAAGTCGCAATATCATTGGCATTGATCAATACGGCATATTGGCCGATGGAATCCGTTGCAAAGGTGATGGGATCCGATTTAAGTACCAGTACTTCTTCAGATGTGATGTTTATCGCCGCCGTGTCCTCCCCGACCCCCGGGTTAATAAGAATCGAAGGGTCATCAAAAACAAACTGATTTAAATATTCGCGCAACAGATCATTCGGCAATTTTCCGGGAGGTAAAGGAATACACTGGCGCACGATGCGTTTCAGTTCGGTTAGCCGTGTAATATGAAAGTCAGTCCCGACCCGGGTCTTCTCGGACTGTGCCAACGGGTCAAAAAACATGGTGAGCGCCCCGAACTTCCGAGCATCCTGCAGAATCGCCGGGTCCGCTGCCACGACCATGACATGATGCAGCGGTAGATTCATTTTTTGGGCTGCCAGCGCCACCGCATTGATATCACGGCTGTTCGCTTTCAGTTGTTCGCGGCTAATGATCGTGTCGAAATCCGAGATGCTGATGATGGAGATATCGTTTAGATTTTTTTGAACGGATGTAAGGCTGCCGTGGCTGATTATGGCCAGACGAATGTTCTTCGAACGCAGATAAACTAGCGCTGTCGCGGCATCGGAGGCGGGTTTTGGGCCTTTTATCGAGGTGGCATCATGTTTGTGCGGTTCAATCAGCGTACCTTCGAGATGGAAGACCACGGCTTTGATGTGCATTGCTTCGTTTTGCATATTGATTTTGTTGAACTCGACTTACACAAAATGGATAGACTATTTAAACCAAAAAAACATTGACGGGCACAGTAACAGAATCAGATGCGGAAAGCCAGCGTGTTGGCTTTAAAATCTTTATTTTCAAAAATATTATTGCGAATATAGTAAAATCGTTATTATATTAGAAAATTATTGCAGGTATATTAGGTGAAATTCTAATGACTATTAAAACTAAACAATATTATTCAAAAACCCTTGAAAAGGGACTGATAATATTAGACCTTTTCGACCGTGACCATCAACACCGAGGCCTATCAGAAATATCCCGACTGACCGGAATAAATAAAACATCAACCTACCGCTTGGTGAATACACTGGTACAGATGGGGTACTTAAGAAAAAGCATACACAACAAATCACTAAGATTAGGCCCGAGAGCCTTTGTGCTTGGACATCATTTTTTTCATGGTTTCGATATATTGCAGAGTGTTAAACCAATTATTGATAAGACCTTTTTAGAACACAAAATTTCTATCGACTCGGCAATATTGCATGGACATACTTTGATATCGCTCTATCGGCGCGAAATGCCGAATCTTATTTATTTTCGTCTTCCTTTGATAATGGAGGAGCTTTATGCGCGTGCCATGGGTAAGGCGATTCTGACCAAGCTTGACCCAGCTGAATTATCTAATATCTTAGAGGAGACCCAAATAAAAAAACTTACACCCAACACCTTGCCTGATAAAGAGGAAATACTAAAAGACATTGAATTAACGCGTATTCGTGGATACTCAATCAATAATGAAGAGTATGTAGAGGGGCTTATTTGCATTGGGGCGCCCCTGATGAACTTTCGTGAAAAAACCGTCGTTGGTGCCGTCAGTCTTGATTTCCCAACCGCTGAATACTCGCTGGATTCTATTATGCGAAACTTTCCAGGAGTTCTCACAAAATTAGCCAGTGAACTATCAGAAACGGTCACATCCGTTGATATTTGAACTTGAAATCTCCGTTCCCTAAAGATTATTATTTCAAATAAATCTAATTTTAAGGCCATTCTTATCATCCTTTAAGCAGCCAAATATATCGCCTGCCATCATCTAAATTCCAGGAGTCTCTGCATTCAAGCAATATTTTATAAAAATTAAAAAAGATCTTGACAAACACAAAAATATGTTAGTATTTGATTCTATATAGAATAATTGTTACTATAATAGTAACAATTCACATAATAGCATGTTGAAAATATGGGAGCAAAGGATGGCGCGAATGACCCATAGGGAGCGCGTATTGGCAGCGGTCGACCGTCAGGATTTTCTACCGTTCAGAACGCTCTTCATCCAGGACATTGAAGGCCGCAGACGGCGGGCAACACTTTGCGATTTCGACAATATTGCCAAACTTTGTGAACACAGCCGCAATGTCAAGCTGGTGGGTTCCATTCCGGTGGAACCCGGCGACCTTCCGGAACTGTTCAAACCGGCAAGGCTGGTACATCATCTGATGCGCCACAGCAACAAACCAACGAATGCCTGAGAGTTTTGGCCTCCATCACCACGACCAGCTATGAAAAATGGATTTTAGACGATGAGTTGCTGGATCGATTGCATTGTTTTTCCGCAGGAATCGACCAGCTCGCAGTCGAAAATTGCCTCGATAGAAGCTTATTTCAAAGCTATCTAGCAGGTTTTTAGAAAGGTAGTCCATGGCGATTTACTTAAAAAAAGCCATCAGAAAGATCGAAGAAACAGAAAGCAATACTAGAGAAATAGTCAGGGGCTTATTGAATCGGATTCGCAGCCAGGGGGAGTCTGCGGTACGAGAACTGGCGGCAAAGTTCGACAACTGGACGCGTGATTTTATATTAAGCCAGGAAGAGATCCAAGCGCTTATCGACAGGGTGCCCCAGACCGCAAAGGACGATATCCGTTTTGCTTATGATCAGGTTTACGGCTTTGCTGTTAAACAACGGGAAAGCATGAAGGCCTTCGAGACCGAGCTTTCGCCGGGTGTAACCCTGGGCCAGCGGCTGGTCCCTTGCCGATGCGCCGGATGCTATGTACCCGGCGGTCGTTTTGCCCATGCGGCTTCGGCTATCATGAGCGTTGCTACGGCCAAAGCAGCCGGGGTGCCTTCGGTTGTGGCCTGCACGCCGCCACGGGGCGACAGCATCGATTCGACGGTTGCCTTCGCCTTGTCTCTTAGCGGTGCAGATGTGATCATGGCCCTTGGGGGGGTCCAGGCCATCGGCACCATGGCTTTCGGTTTGTTCACCGGGAAGCCGGCGGATATCATTGTAGGACCCGGCAATGCCTACGTAGCCGAAGCCAAACGAGAGCTATTCGGCGAGATCGGTATCGATGTTTTGGCCGGTCCCACAGAATCCCTTATCATTGCCGACCAGACTGCGGATCCCATGATCGTTGCCGTGGACTTGGTCAGCCAGTGTGAGCACGGCTACGATTCCCCGGTCTGGTTGCTGACCGATTCGAAAAAACTGGGCGAAAAGGTGATCGAAATTATGCCTAAAGTGATTGCCGACCTGCTGAATCCCGGGGTCGCTGCTTCATCATGGCATGATTATGGCGAAGTGGTTCTTGGGAAAGATCGGGAGGAACTGGCTGAAATCAATGATGCCTATGCTGCAGAGCACGTGCAGGTGATCGCAGAAGATTTGGACTGGTACCTTGAAAATCTACATAATTACGGCTCGCTTTTTCTGGGTGAAGGCTGTACCGTATCCTATGGTGACAAGACCTCCGGTACGAACCACATCCTGCCCACCCAAAAGGCGTCACGTTATTCAGGCGGCCTCAATGTGGGAAAATTTATCAAAACCCTCACCTACCAGAAATTGACCAAGGAGGCCAACCGTACCATCGGTGCAGTTGCATCCCGCATTTCAAGATACGAAGGTATGGAGGGCCATGCCCGGGCGGCCGATATTCGACTTCGTAAGTATTTTCCCGATGCGACATTCGACTTCGAGGTTTACGACCAGAAATCATATGTGTAGCGCAATAATGAAGGTTTCAGGTGTCAATTTTCAATCTTCAATTCCCCGATAAATCGGGATCTACGCTTCGCTGCGATCGGCTAAGCTTGTCCGGGGAGGGTATTAGAGTGATGAAGTCGCAATCTGCCGAAACGATAACATTTACCAAGGAATTTACCAGACAGGAGCCGATTCCGGATGCCGGCATCAAGCGTGCACTGGAATTGATGAAATCCGGACGATTGCATCGTTACAACACTGCAGCGGGGGAAATATCGGAGGTATCACTTCTAGAAAAAGAATATGCCGATTATGTGGGGGCGCGATACTGCCTGGGGCTCTCCTCATGCGGAAGCTCGATATACGTGGCGTTAAAAAGTGTGGGCGTGGTTTCTGGAGATAAAATACTTTGCAACGTTTTTACCCTGGCACCTGTTCCCGGCGCCATCGAAAATGCCGGCGCTGTGCCCGTGTTCGTGGAGATCACGGAAGATTATCTGACAGATCTTGAAGATTTGGAGAACAAAGCATCACAATCAGGTGCCAAATATTTTCTGCTGTCCCATATGCGTGGCCATATTGTTGACATGGATCGCGTGAGCGAAATCTGCAGCCGTTTGGGAATTTCACTGATTGAAGACTGTGCGCATACTGTCGGTTGCCGTTGGGGCGCTAAATATACGGGCACGTTCGGCAGGGCCGGCTGTTACTCCAGCCAGACCTACAAACATATGAACTCCGGTGAAGGTGGGTTGCTGGTAACCGATGAGGAAGATGTGATCGCAAAGGCGATACTCTTTTCCGGCTCTTACATGTTCTACGAACGCCACATCTCGAGGCCGCCTCTGGAAGTCTTCGAGCGCTATAAAAAGCAAATTCCGAATTTCAGCCTGCGCATGTCCAATCTAGTGGCAGCTCTGATCCGGCCGCAGCTGGCCGATCTCAACCGCCAATGTCGACGTTGGAACCGGCGTTACGATTTAATCGAAGCGGAATTGAGCGCAATAGGTCACATTCATGTCCCAAGCCGGTCGCCCAAAGAGGGCTACGTGGGATCTTCGCTGCAGTTTACGCTCAGCGGTATTGACTTGCAAGACGTCGAAGCCTTTATAGAAACCTGCGCCGAGAGAGGGGTCGAGATCAAATGGTTCGGCGCCAAAGAACCGGTCGGCTTTACCAGTTCATGGGAAAACTGGCACTATGTGAAGACCTCTCAATCGCTTCCCAACACCCGGAAAGTATTAAATTTCATGTGTGATTTCAGAATTCCGCTGACGTTCACGATGGAAGATTGCAAAACCGTTGCGGCGGTTATCAAGCAGGTGGCGGCGCAGGTTTTTAGTTAGCAGGATGACTAGACATAGATATGATTATTCTTCCATGTACAGACAGCCGCGCAACAGGAGGCTTACTGCACGGGAAAATCGATACTATTGCGAAACAAGGAGGTGGCTAAATCGCTGCATTTCAGATGAAGGGACAAAAAACCAAGTATCAAACAATTGATTGGAGGTGACATAAATGGTGAAAAGAAATCTTTACTCAGACATCGCCACTTCGGGAGGTTTTGGTTTTGACGTCTTCACCGAAGACGAGATTAACCAAATTCACCTTGCGACTCTTGAAGTACTTGAAAAGACTGGGCTTTATGTCGGAACCGAGGAAGCCCGGGACATTCTTGAAGGCGGCGGTGCAAAGGTGGACCGGGAAAAGAAAATTGTGAAATTTCCATCCTATCTGGTGGAGGATTGTATTCGTTCGGCACCGCCGAAGATCGTTCTTTATGGACGCGATCCCAGGCATGATGTTGTCCTGGAAGATAAACGGGTCAATTTCTGCACCTTCGGTCAAGGTGTGTCCATCATGGAACTGGATGGTACCGTGCGGGCTTCGGTCAATGCAGACGTTGGTAAAGCCGCCCTGCTAACCGATGCTATGGAAGAGGTGGATGTGTGTGAGCGTTCACTGACCGCCGGGGATGCACCGGACAATGTGGCACCCATTCATGAGGCCGAGGTGGTTTTTGCAAATACTGCCAAACACACGATCTATGGCCCGGGCAATGGCTGGCGGGCCGGCAAGATCATTAAAATGGCCCAACACATTGTGGGCGGGGAGGAAAATCTCAGAGAACGTCCCATATGTACCATCAATTGTTCCCCCACCAGTCCCCTCACACTTGACGAAAATTGTTGTACCGGTGTCATGACCTGCGCCCGAGCCGGGGTGCCGTGCAACCTGATTTCCATGGTAATGGCTGGCATTTCAGGCCCCATAACCCTCTCAGGTTCGTTGGTGGTACATAACTGCGAAATTTTGGGGGCCATTGTTTTACATCAGTTGACCTGCAAAGGTGCTCCGCTGATTTACGGGTGTTCGTCACTCAGTTTCGACTTGAAGTTAACCACAACCCCGGTGGGTGCGCCGGAGTGCGGCATGCTCAATGCCGGTGCGCCCAGATTGGCCCAAAAGTACATGCTGCCGAGTTTTGCCGCCGGTGGGTAGGCTGACAGCAAAGTGCCCGATGCCCAGGCCGGTCATGAAAAGACATTGACCGGCATGTGCGCAGCCATGGCAGGAGCAAATTTGATCTACGGCGCAGGGATGCTGGATTCAGGTTTGATCTTCAGCTACGCTCAGCTGGTCATCGACAATGACATCTTCAAAATGATTCGAAAAGTGATGCAGGGGATGCGTGTAGACGATGAAAATCTTGCGGTGGATATCATTAAATCGGTAGGACCCGGTGGTGATTTTCTCATGCAGGATCATACCATGAAGTACATGCGCACCCTTCCTTCAGTACCGAATTTAATAGATCGGGGCAACCGGGAAAACTGGCTGGCATCCGGCGAAAAGGGACTTGCAGAAAAGGCAGCGGAAAAGGCCGCTGAGATTCTGGCAAATCATAAGCCTGTGCCATTAAGCGATGAGACAAAATCCGCCTTGCGCTCTGTTGTGGAAGAATCTGATGCGGAAATGGCAGAAATGAACAAGAAACGCTAGCGGGTTGATGGGTTTAAGGATACCCTTCTAATAGATATTTTTACCTGGGTTGAGAGCCCAGCGTTCAGTTGAAATTGACACTCAGGGCAACGCCGTCCCCGATTTGGCCGAGAGCTTTGAGGCAAAGCCGGATGCCAAGTCCTGGGTTTTCGACCTGCGCAAAGGGGCCGAGTTTCACAATGGCAAGTCCGTAAATGCTGATGACGTAATCTTTTCCATCAAACGCCATCAAGATGAGAACCTGGCTTCTCAGATCAGAACCCTGGTGAAACCCATCAAGGCGTTCAAAAAAGATGGTCCGAACCGTGGCACTGAAAACCGGTCAGGTCGATGTGATCAACCGGCCGGACCGCAAAACCGCCCACTTGTTGGGCAGAGCACCGAAACTGCAACTGGTCAACGTGCCGGGTGGCCTCTTGTATACCTTCCCGATGCTTTGCGATACACCACCCTATGATAATGTTGACGTCCGACTGGCCCTGATTTTTTATCGGATAAAAATTTTGGGTTTAAAATTGCATGTCCGGAATATCAGAACCCTTGACATACAGCCGTTCAAATGTCAAGTTTTC
>JBAVYC010000243.1:0-2497 GCA_049698595.1 Desulfobacterales bacterium
GAGACCGCCTGGGAGTAGACGCGTTCCTTGACATCGGTGGTTTGCACCAGGCGTGCCATGACCACTTCGGTGGTGTTGTAGCTCACCGACAGATTCTCGGCCAAATCCTTGGCGATCTGGTAGCGCCTGTCTTCTGCCTGCAGGTCGCGCAGCCGCTCATCGCGGGTCAGTTCCAGTCCGGCGATGGTCGCACGGTCCTCGCTGGTGTTGGATTCCAGGGCCTTAGCAGCTTCTTCCAGACGGGTTTTGGCCACCTCAACCTGGGTTTCCGCCTTTTTAAGGATCTGGAAAGCCATGACCTGGGATTCTTTCAGGGCGCCGCGAAAGTCGCGGTAGGATTCCAGGATCTGATTCTCGCGCTCCATTTGGTCTTTGGTGTCGGCCGACACCTCCATGTAGGTCTTTTTGATCTCGTTAAAACGGCTGGGAATATCGCCACGGGTCACCTTCATCCAGAAATTCGACAGCCGCTCCATGGTGTCGATCTTGCCGTCGTCAAGCTGCTCTACCATATTTTTGGCATCATCGCGAATGCTGTCAAATGCTTTTGTGATGGTCTCGTAGCGCTGGCCCACATTCATGGACGTGATCTGTTCGCGCACCACTTCGTTAAAAATCGTTGTGTTGCTGAGGGTGCGGGCAATGGCGATGGTCTTTTCCTCATCCAGGTCACTGATCTGATTGATCAGCGTGATCACCGGCATTTCGTCCGGCTTCTGGGGCATCAAGCCGAGGTCTCGCAGGCCGTTGAGGGCCTTGTCGAGATACCGCAAAGGAGATGATAAAACGTTTTTAGCATTCATGGCTTCGGGTCCTTCCTTTCGGTTATTGGGTGCTTAGTTTTAAATCTTCTGCATTCAAATATCGAAAGAGGCCTCGATTGTCAAATTGGATTTGTTAGAGTAGAATTTATAGTTTTCGGTAAAATTTGACACAATTCTCTTTAAGTCCTATTATCTATCTGCTTTAAGCAAAACCATCATTCTTTTAACACCCAGGGATCAAAACTTTGCACGCTGAAGAGCTGGTTGACATAAACCTGGACACCAAAACCCGGCGCCGGCGGATAAAGCGTCGGCTGTTGCGGGTGATCATTCCGGTGGGCTGCGTTCTTTTCATGGTGGCGACCATTTTGTCGATCTCCGCCTACGGCTATTATGTTAATCGACGGGACACACTGGTCCTTTCAGATAGTCTGCTGAAATCCCTCGACCGCCGGATCGCAACCCAAGTGCACGAATATCTGATCCCGGCCTCGGAGATGGTCAAGCTGGCCGCAGACATCGTGGAAGACCCATCCTATGGAATCGACAATCGCTCCGACGTAGAGGCCCTCGCGATCCCGATTCTGCGTGCATATCCGCAACTGGCGACGTTCCTCGTTGCGAATACCAAGGGCGATTTCCTCATGCTCAAAAAAATGCCCGATGGCGCCATTCACACCAAAAACATTGAACTATCCGAAGCCGGCCGCCGGGTTACCTGGACCCGCCGGGACAAGCAAAACAAGATCGTCAATGTGGAAGAATCCGTTGATGATACATACGATCCCCGGGTACGGCCGTGGTATGTGGGCGCTGTAAAAGAACAGGCGCTTTTTTGGACCGACGTCTACATCTTTTTTACCGACCAAAGCCCCGGGATTACGGTTTCGATGCCCGTCTTCGATCCGGAAAAAAAGCTGCGCGGTGTGCTCGGGGTGGACATAAAACTTGCAGAACTCAGCGCTTTTCTGAACGGTTTAAAGATTGGCCGCCATGGCCGTGCTCTGATTTTCGACGAACAAGGACGTCTGGTCGCCTATCCGGAGACAGACCGCATGTTGAAGAAAGTTGAGGGGGAGTTGCAGCCGGTCATGCTGGATGAACTCGGCGATCCGGTGCTCGACCGGGCCTATAGCCGTTTTCAAATTGAAGGACATGGCAGCCGAGATCTGATGGTCGATAATCGGCGCTATCTGAATACGGTTTCTTCGCTGAAATCGACGGTCGGTCGTGACTGGTCGATTATGATCATTGTACCCGAAGATGATTTCGTCGGATTTGTCAGGGAGAACTTCCGCACGATATTGTTGATGACGGGTGTGATTGTGATCCTGGCATCGCTATTGGCCGGGTTGCTGGTTTTCCAGGGTCTGAGAGCCGATCGCAATGCCAAGCTGGTGCTGGATCGCAAACAGGAGCTCGAGACCCAGAGCCGGGCATTTTCCGAGCTGGCGTCAAAAGCGGCAGTGTTTGATCCGGCCGACACCGAATCTCTGGGAGAGCTCACAGAAATTGTTTCGGCGGCGGTGACGGTGAGACGGACAAGTGTCTGGCACTTTGTCGATGACGGCCAGCAGCTGATGTGTGATGATTGCTACGACCGCGAAAGCAGCGGACACACCCAGGGCACACTGCTTGATCGTGTTGATTATCCGCAAATGTTTGATGCCCTGCAAACAGGCAAAGAAATCGTCGTTTCCGATGCGGCGGATGATCCTCTGCTGTCAGAGCTG
>JBAVYC010000244.1:0-4386 GCA_049698595.1 Desulfobacterales bacterium
GGATTTGGTGGAACGGGTCACTATAAGTTAATATTTTCATCATTTTTTCTTTTTTTATGGATTTAAAAAAATGAAATATCAAAAGATGGGGGAGGGGCTTTTACAATATGCTATAGGGTGGAATTGATTTCATATAAGCTGTTGTAATTCTATACTATATTACTTTTTTTGCATGCTGCTAACAGATTGGGAATACCGATTTAATTCTTGACCAACTTCACCGATGCAACTCTTTACCAATCCCACCGGCTTTAGTTTAGCTTTAGTTCTCAAAAAAAAATTAAGAATTTCATTTAATTCCTTTTTTAATTCCCCCAAATTTAAAAAGTTTTCTTTAATTTCTCTTTTAATTCAGACTTAATTTTTATTCACCGTCCTTTGTTGATCGAAATTTATTTTTTAGAGGTGGTGAATATGGAACCGGTTGTTTGCCTGAATTGCTACGAGTTTTTTCCGCCGAGTCCCAGACATAAGAATCAACGCTATTGCATGAAGCCACCCTGTCGCCGTGCAAAGAAAGCGGCCTGGAAACGTCACAAAATGGCAACGGACCCGGATTTTAAACTTGATCAGAAGCTTTCCAACCAAAAATGGGCTCAAAACACCCCGGGATATTGGAAAGACTATCGCGAGCGAAATCCGCAAAAAGCCGAAAGAAATCGAATACTTCAGTCAGTGCGCAATCGACGTCGAGCCAAACAAGGCAAATCAGATCGCAAGGTAGATGCTTCCGTGATTGCAAAGGTAGACGCGTCAATTACCAATAATTTGAGTTTGGTTGGCCAGTTTTGGCTGGTGCCGGTGATTGCAAAGGTAGACGCGTTAAAAGTTAATATTTTCGAAATATCAAAACCTTACAGCTGATTGCAAAGAGAGACTCGTTAGGTGGTCGTCTTGTGTTGTGTTAATTTGGGGCTAAATTCAAAAACACAAAGGAGACGGCCATGATTAAAAAACGCGTACTTGATAAAAATCGCATCCGACGCATCAACGGCGGGTTCAGCTTTATCCCGCATCGGTTTTTAACCGCTGGCTTTTTGAGCGCCTTGGATCACAACGAAGTGCTACTGTACTTATTGCTGGTTTTAGCCGCTGATCGCCTGGGCCTGTCATTTTACAGCTACGATCGAACTTGCAGCATACTGAATCTGAGCGTCGAGCAGTATATTGACGCTCGCAACGCATTGATCAAAAAGGATCTGATCGCTTTTGACGGCACCATCTTCCAGGTACTGCAACTGCCTGCCAAACCCTCGCTTGGTTCTGGGTCAAAGCCTGCGGCCATGGCGTTGGTTGAACAATTGGCAAAACAAGTCGGCCAGGAGGTGTAAAATGAAAATAGATAAACAGACTATTTTTGAGATTCATCGACTTGACGATTTGGGTTGGTCGGAACGTAAAATCGCCAGGCATCTGAGGGTCAGCCGGCCGTCGGTCAACAAATACCTTACCAATCCGGATCTATCCCCAGTCAAACGCGCCCCAAGGCCGTCCAAACTTGATGCCTATCGGGATCTTATCAAAGAGTTTGTTGAGGATGATCCACAGGTCAAAGCACCGGTGGTCTTACAACGGCTTCAAGATAAAGGCTTTGACGGCAAGATCACCATCGTTAGAGATTACCTGCAAAAACTCAGAGGCCGTCAATCAAAGCGACGTGCGTTTATCCGTTTCGAATCCCCACCGGGCCGGCAAATGCAGATCGACTGGGGGCACTTTGGAAGTCTTCCTTACGGGGAGACTACGCGAAAGCTCTATGCCTTTGCGGCCATCGAGTGCTACAGCCGGATGGCATATGTCGAATTTACACACAGTCAAAACCAGCACAGCTTGCACCAAGGGCTTTTAAATGCCTTTACCTATTGGGGTGGCTCTACTCAAGAAATGGTTGTCGATAACATGATCACCGCCGTCATTGAACGACAAGGCAGCCTGATTCGCTTCAACGGTGCTTTTCTTGATTTTCTGCGAATCTTTCACATAACGCCGATCGCCTGTAACGTGGCCGCTCCCCATGAAAAAGGAAAAATCGAAAATGTCATAAAATATTTACGCCAGAATTTTTGGCCCCTGCGAACCTTTACCGATCTGTGCGATGTCAATCGCCAGGTGCGAAATTGGCTCGATACGGTGGCCAATGTGCGTGTCCATCAAACCACCGGCAAGCGCCCGTTGGACCGATTGACCGAGGTTCGTCTAAGATCGCTGCCCGATTTGCTGCCCGATTGCAGACAAACCCAAACGTTGAAGGTGTATAACGATTTTGCCGTTCGATTCGATGCCAACATCTATAGTGCTCCGCCGTGGGCTATCGGAAAACAGGTCACCCTCAAGGCTGATCAGCGCACTGTCAGCCTATTTTACCGGGATAAAAAAATCGCCGTTCATGACCGCTGCTGGCAACGCGGACAACGCATCGAAACCGCTTCTCACAAAGAGCAGGTCAAAAAGCTTAAGCGAAAACTCTGGCTGGATAAAGACATCAGCGCTTTCTCATCTTTGGGATCAGAAGCGCTGGCGTATCTTGAGGCCCTGGCCCGGACAAGGCAACCGATCAAAAAAAATGTCTCAAAACTGCTTTGTCTAAAAGATGACTACGGGCCGGTGTCTGTCATCTATGCGATCAAAAAAGCGCTGATTCATAATGCCATTGGCGCCGACTACATCGAAAACATCCTCTATCAGGAAATGACACCCAAAAGACATCATCCGCCGGTCCGGTTAAAAAAAGAGGCGTTAAATAACATCCGTCTGTCCGAACCGTCCCTTGTCGAGTATGACGCCCATGCGATCAAAAGGAATAAAAAATGAATATCGAATCAGTCATCGAAAAATGCAAGGCACTCAAGCTAAAAGCGATTGCCGAGCACCTTGAACAAACCACTGTTCTTGCCGAACACAGAAATTGGACACCGCTTCAAATGATAGATCACCTCTTTGAGCTTGAGTTGCAATTGAGGCAAAAAAACAGGATCGAGCGCTGCTTTAAGCAGTCCAAGCTCTATGAAAAAACAACCATCGACCAGTTCGATTTTACCTTCCACGGCTCACGCAAAAATCAGAAAAGCCGAATTGTAAACCTTATGGACCTGGAGTTTATCAAGCACCGAAAGGATATCATTTTGATTGGCAATCCCGGAGTGGGCAAAAGCTTTTTGGCCAAGTGCATGGCCTATGCCGCCACACAGGCCGGAATCAAAGTTTTGTTTACCACTGCTATGGATATGATCAATCATCTGATCTCTGCCGAGGCAGACCATTCCCTGCTCAAAAAACTCCAATACTATCAATCTCAGGAACTCCTTGTCATCGATGAGATCGGGTATCTTTCCCTGGGTACACAGGGATCAAATTTATTCTTCCAGGTCATCAGCACCAGGCATGAACGAAAGTCGACCGTCATTACGACCAATCGACCGTTTGCCCAATGGGGAGAAATATTTGATAACACCACTGTCGCCACAGCGATCGCCGACCGCCTCGTCTATAACTCGGAGATTCTTATCCTGGAGGGACCCAGTTATCGAAAGAGGGATAAATAACAAGGCTGAGTAAAATCAAATAAGGGCACCACCACAGCTCCCTTCATTACCATACTTGCGGTCGCTGAGCGAAACCGAGACGCATAGCTACGTTCATACAATCTTGCGGTAAATTGTTTGCCCGGTGGGTTTGGTAAACTTTTTCGCCGGCGTTTCTAATCAATCACCAGTACGGTTAAAGACTTAAAAAAAAGTGGTCTGGTCGATGAAATAAACATGAAAAACATTCAAAGCCTATGTGTCCCTGCTGTTAAAGATTATAAGCCGGAAAAGATCGTCTCATTGAGAAAGAAATTCAACCTGAGCCAAGCAGCCCTTGCATATATTTTCAACATCAGCCCTTCAACAGTCCAAAAATGGGAACAGGGGAATAAAAAACCGACAGGAGCATCTAGAAAATTGCTAGACATTATTGAACGAAAAGGCATTGAAGCCTTATTATAATTCCGACCTAAAGCCGGGTATTGAAATCCTCAACAGAATTCAGATGAGAGTCCAGAAAGAGATAGGGATTCATTAACGGAAAATAAGAGTTTAGGTTATTGGAGGTTAATTATGACCCGCTTTCTTGTTGCTTGCCGACATCTCTTGATCATACCCGTCATCGGATGTGTGTCCTCTCGGCGGGGACGGTGTTATTGGTCATCGTCCGTATTTGATGATCAACAGCCTGAAAGGTCAAACGAAGACTTGATCCCCCACCCTATCTGCAGAATACGATATCCAGGCCATGAAATATTTGTTTGATATATGATCCTGGGACGCTACCACATTTCTCCGTCAGAACTCTTTTATCCAGCGAAATAATCTGGGATACATTCGCAATAGAATCTTTAGCCAATCC
>JBAVYC010000245.1:0-1932 GCA_049698595.1 Desulfobacterales bacterium
CTCGAGGAATATGAAACCGCAATACGGCACCGGTCTTTTGAAGACGACCGCCTGGTGTCTGCGCGAGCATGTTGCGGATAATCGCAACCTATCTTCAGAAGGTAACGACAAAATTTATTCTGATATCAGTACGACCTACGATCTTAAAATTTCAAATAAAAACCTCGACAAGGCTGGAATATTTGAATTTTGGTCATTGGATATTATTTGAGATTTGTTATTTGTTATTCGTTACTTCCGGTTTATCCAGATGTGGCTTACTTTGTCCGCACAAAGGACAATGCTGCATTTGCAGCGGTTTTTCCAAGCCGCTCTTTTCGAGAAGAACTTCATCCTGCAAAAGCTCCAGTGTGGATCCGTCAGCCGTGACTTCGCCCTTATGAATCACGATGGTTCTTTCGCAGACATCCACCGCCATGTCCAAATCATGGCCGGCGATAATTTTGGTATGTTCAAATGTTTTAAGCTGCTCGATTAACCGGCGCCGAGCTCTGGGGTCCAGCCCTGAAGTGGGCTCATCCATTACAAGAATGTCGGGCGACATGGAAAGCACCGATGCGATGGCCACAGATCTCTTTTCACCTCCGGAAAGTTTATACGGCGGCCGATCCTTCAAGTGGGGCACCCCCATGGTATCCAGCGCATGCATGACGACCGTTTCCACTTCCGCCACCGGCAGGCCGAGATTCAATGGACCGAAGGCCACATCATCGAAAACCGTGGGCATAAACAATTGGTCATCCGGGTCTTGAAAGACCATGCCGACGGTCCGCCGCACTGATTTTAGATTTTTTTTTGTCAACGGATAGTCGCCGATTCTTAAAGTCCCCCGGGTCGGCAGAAGATAGCCGTTTAAATGCATTAAAAGCGTGGACTTGCCAGCGCCGTTTTGCCCGACAATGGCAACAGACTCGCCATGGGTAATTCGAAAAGAGACACCTCTGATACCCGGTGTGCCATCGGAGTAAATGTAATGCAAATCCCGGGCCTCAACAATATGGTGGCTCATTTGAAAAACTCCATGATAACGCTGCCCATTAGGTTGGGGACATTGTAAACCCGCATAAGGATAAACAGGGCTGACCATCCGACCGTAAATCCGATTTCCATGGGACCGAACCTTAATGTTTTCATCATTCGGATTTCGCCGTCAAACCCCCGGCAGCACATCGCCATGTAAATGCGCTGGGCCCGGTCCATGGTGCGTAACAGCAAATGACCCACCAAAGGACCGTATGTCTTTATTCCTGAACCGCCACCTTCAAAGGCCCGCAGAGATCTGGCCCGAACCATCCGGGCAGCCTCATCCACCATGACAAACACATAGCGGTACAGAAACAACAACTGAACCACGAAGATTCTGGGCGTGCCCAGTTTATCCAGCGCCATGCAAACAGCGTTGAAACCGGTCACTGCAATCAAGGTTAACGCAACCCCTACTGTAAGGGCAAACCGGATCAGAATGGACACAAATGAAATCCAGCCGCCGGATATGTCGATTCCCACCAGACTGACTAGGGTATCACGGTCCATGAGTGGGTTGAATATGCCGATCATAACGGCAAAAGGAGATACCAGCAGCAATTTTTTCATCAGGTAGACAGGCGGGACATTGCCCATGGCACCTAAAAAAACCGGATACACAAAATAAGGGATCAGCGCCGAAATTTCATATTTACCGAAAGAGATCACCACCGTGATGAACACAAGGCTGGTTATCAGTTTCGCACGCGGGTCCAGCTGATGAATCGGGGTCTGCTGAGAGGACAGCGTGTCCATGTAACCGATGTCAAAAAAATGTTTATCGAGTTTTCCCATTTCTAATGCTTTACGATTTGGACAGCGGCATTAGCTTTTTCTACCCACGCGGTAGGGTTATAAACAATAACCGTTGAACGCCTACCAGAAGGCCTGGGGTTATCTGTCAGGTTC
>JBAVYC010000246.1:0-1889 GCA_049698595.1 Desulfobacterales bacterium
GATAAAGGTGAAACTATAGTCTTTTTTTCGATTAAACTGGCCGCTTCAGCGACCAGCGGCTGGGCTGAACACTGCAACCTTTAGACTTTGACCCTGAACGTTGAACCCTGAACCTTTGAACGGTTACCAACCTTTTATTTCCCAAACAGCCGCTTAAAAAATCCGCCGGAATTCTTCTCTTTTTTCTTTTCATCTGGTTTTTTTGCATCCGAAGGTTGGCCTTTTATATCAACTTTTCCCAATGCGACAGCACACGCATCTTTCTTGCCCACGGACACATCCGCAAAAAAAGCGGCCCAGCCGATCGGACCCAAGGCCAGGGCACCGGCCATTTTGCCGATCACGAACGCCGTTCGGCCGACATCGATGGCGAGATGCGGGTTGGCCAGGGTGCCACCCAGTCTAAACGGCTGGGACAATTCATTGAAGCTGAAGCTGATATTGGCGGGCAGGGCGCCTTTTTTGGGTGTCGGCTTGATACCCAGATCCAGGCCCTCGGTTTTCAAGTTGACATCACCGGCGCCGAAAATGCTCGTGCGGTCGGTATCCAGCAATAGCTTGACATCCGCCAGCCCGTCCTTGATTTCGATTGTATTGACAAAGCAATTCACCGGGGTGTATTCTCTTTTTTCCTGAAACGGATTGAGCATGCGCAGGATACCGCTGCCAAGATACTTTGCGAGCAGGTCAAGGTATTCGCTGGCGGCTTTCCCGTTGCTCATGGCGATACGGGTGTTGCCGTTAAGCGCAGCCATCAAGGCGGCAATCGAGTCGCCCGTACTGTCCAAATTAAACGCCGCGTTCAGATTGCCTTCGACACTACGCCGATATCCCAGCTGATCGAGCATCGGGCCTATTTCCAACTGATCGATATTCAGGGCCGCGGCCAGCGCGGCGGGTGTTTGCTGGGACCGCAGAGCGAACCGGACGTCTGCTTTACCCCCACCAATGTTGAATTTAAATGGCTTTATTTCCAGGTCACCGTCTTTAAGCAGGACATCCACGATGACGTCATCGAGTGCCAGCGCAGGAAGCAAAACCTGTTTGTCCCGAAATTTTAGATCGACGTCAAGTGCCTGAAGCCCCTCCAGAGGAAGTGGTTCAGCGGGGAAAACCTTGGTTTTAGAGGCATCGGATTTGGAATGCTGAGCCTTTACTTTCGATTTTTGATCTTTTTTAGCAGCGGGCGTGTTGTCTTGAGAGTTTTCGGTGTCTTTCTCTTTTTCCTCTGCCAACAGCGGACGCAGGTCCAATTTGTCCGATGACAGCTCGCCTTTTAAAGATGGCCGTTTGGCGGTTAAATTCAGCTCCAGCCAACCGGTCTGATTGTTTTCCCCCACCGTCGCGTTGAAAGCAGGCATCTTGTAGACTTTGGGCGCCGGATCGGTGAATTGCGCGGTAACATCAAAAGCGCCTTTATATTGTATTTCCGGTCCGCCCAGTTTTTTAAAGTTCGCCATATCACTGCCCTTGGCAGTGAATTCCAGCTTCATTCCTTTTACCGCCGCCAGATCGCTGATCGTTCCCTTGAGCACAACTTCGATGAGATCTTCACGACCCAGTTTAAAATCCAGATTGGCGAGCGTATATTTTTTTCCGCCGCCGGCCAGGTTAAATGCCAGCTTCAGCGGCCCAAGATCTTCAATGCCGGCGAGGGTTTCCAGGGCCGGAAGGGTTACCGGCTGCAAGGTAAATTTGGGGGCCGCGAGATTGGTTGCCAACTCTAGCTTTTTGCCACTTAAATTTATGTCGAGTGAGCCGCCCAGGTTATTTTTCCCCAGCTTGAGCTTCAGATCGCCGAGTTTGTATTTTTTTTGAGCAGGGTCAGTCAGCTTGCCGGACAATCCATAGGCTCCTTTTAGGGGTATAGATTGGCCGGTAATTTTTTT
>JBAVYC010000247.1:0-5282 GCA_049698595.1 Desulfobacterales bacterium
CTCCCTTCCTCGCGCATAAGCTCAAGCATTTTCAGCCGTCTTTGTTCTGCAAGCATCCCTATTTATCCTTTTTTGGGTTTCAGGTGTCAGGTTTCGGGTGTCGGGAAACCGAGGTGCTAAATCCTGACACCTGAACACTGACACCTGAAACCTCGAATAAATCAAAGTACGTAGTAACATCGACAAAAAATTGTCGATATGGCGTCGATAAACGCCTAATTAAATTTGGTGGTGATACAACTCCCAACCAAGGTATTTGCCGACAACTTCTACCAGAACATCGGCAACGTGTCCGCGGGTCATGGCCACGTGATGCTCGAAGCCATTCTGGCAAATATGGCCAAGGAGCGACCGCAGGTTGGAGATCTTACATACGGCAATCCCACCGTCCATATCAAAAGGATCGTCAGTGAATTCGCCTTGTCCCAGGTAGGACGTGATCACGCCGCGCTGATCATCGGTAGAGATGCGGAAATATGTCATGGGACCGGGCGCCACCTTGCCCTTGACAGCACCAAAGCAGTTTTCGCGGCCAAGGGTTTCGCCCAGGATGTCCAGGTCAGCGATCTCAGGTGTGACCCCAAGGAAGCTTTTTGGGAAATTACTGCAATGCGTATTGACACACTTGTTGATCTCATCGCCATAGTTATTGTTCCAGTCCAGGAATCCCGGCGGCAACCCCGAGGCCAGCAGCAGCGCGTACATTGATACAGCACCGGCCACATCCACTTCACAGGCACTGGGCATGCAGCGTTCGCCCATCATACTCATTGACAGGCAGGCGGCACAACCGTAGTTGTCCTGCATGGAAGTCCAACACTGCACAGCGCTGGCGACGCATTCATTTACCGCCATCCAGTCGTCCACAGCCACTGAAAATTTGGCTTGCCGCAGCACCTGCTCGTCCGGAAATTTCGCGGGAATCGTTCCGTACGCTCGAATGGCGTCGAGCTTTTCCTGTACCTGGGCCGCGCTGTCGTCAAAGGCCTTGGCGGCGGCGAAAATTTCCGAAAGATCCACCGGAACGATGGTGATCCCCGCGGATTGCAAGAGTTTTTCGCTGTAGCGTACGGTCTGAAAAGCAGCCGGACGGGCGCCGATGGCCCCGATACGGGCATGGGTGAGACCTTTCACTGTTCGGCAGACTCCGCCGAACCGGTCCAGGTCATCGCGGAAAACCTGACTCTTGATGTCGCAGGTGTGAAAGGTCGTGTCCGTGAAGGGGATGTTGTACTGATAGAGATTGTTGCAGACCGAGATCTTACCGCAGAAGGCATCCCTGCGGCTGAAAACGCCCACCTTGTCCAGTTCGTCTTTACAGGCTTGGACCATCACCGGGACGTTGAGCCTGGCCATATCCAGGGTCTGGACCACTCCCAGTTCATCGCCGAAATTGGGCAGGATGACAAGCACGCCGTCGATTCTTTCGGCATTTTCACGAAAGAGCTTGGCGTATATTTTGGCGTGTTCCAGATTTTCCACGGTACCATGGGGCGTGGCGTCTTCGGAACCAATAACGTATTCGATGGATAGCTCGTCGAGCAGCGCCAACAGTTCCTTACGGGCCGTTCCCGCCAGTACCGGATTGAAGAAGCCACGCGTGGCGACGATGAGACCGAAACAGACATTTTTATCGATGACTTTCATGACAACTCCCTCTTGTTAGTCTTCCTGTAGGGCGGCCTTGCTCTGCAGATTCCGTTGGAATTGATCCACGACAACGGCGGCCACGATAACCAGGCCCTTGATGACCATCTGCCAGAAAGAACTGACGCCCATCATGACCATGCCGTCGCCTAGCACACCAATGACAAAGGCGCCGATGATGGTGCCGCCGATGGTCCCGCGTCCGCCGGCCATAGAGGTGCCACCCAGGACGGCCGCAGCGATGGCCGTAAGTTCGAACATCTCACCCGAAGCCGGGTGCGAGGCCACGAGCTGCGAAGCGATGATCAAGCCGGCAATGGCCGAGCAAAAGCCCGAAAACATGTACACAAACATCTTGACCCGATTAACGCGAACGCCTGAGAGCAGAGCGGCCCGTTCATTGCCGCCAACCGAGTAAATGTGCCGACCCAAAGGGGTCTTGGCGGCGATATAGGCGGCTGCCGCACCCAGAAGGATCAGAATCCAGATACTGACGGGAATGCCGACGATCGTGCCGGTACCCAGCCAGGGAAAACCCGTGTTACCGAGCTCCTGGCTCCCCACGAGGTTGGGAAAAGTTTTACCGTCGGATAAAAGCAGGGCTGTCCCCCGGGCGATGTAAAACATGCCCAGGGTGACGATAAATGGCGCCACATTGAAGCGCGTTATGAGAAAACCACTGCAAGCGCCGCAGAGAACGCCCACGAACAAAGTGATAATGATGACCATGGGCAGATGAAAATAGATGGTCACACCAAATATCGGCAGATGCAGTCCTTTATATATCAGCCCGCCGGCCACCATACCTGCCAGGCCGACGATGGATCCCACGGAGAGATCGATGCCGCCGGTGATGATGACAAAGGTCATGCCGATGGCCAAAAAGGCATAGATGGCCACGTGCTTTACCATGATCACGAGGTTGGCCATGGAGATGAAATTTGGCGCCATGAAGCTGAAGTAGACAAGGACCAGAAAGAGGGCAATAAAAGTTCTAAGCTTCAAAAGAAGCATGCCGATTTTAATCGTTTGTTTCTTCCTGACCGGAGTTGCCTCAGTTGCTGTGATTGTATTCATATTCGGCTGATCCTCATTAATGGCGCAGTAAATCTGCCACCGGCTTGTGTCCTGCGGCGGAAGCCGCTACGAGATCCTCCTCGCTAGCGTCCTCGCGGTTGAATTCTCCGGTGATTTTGCCTTTGCTCATGACGATGATCCGGTCCGATATGGCAATGATCTCCTTGAGCTCCGAAGTGTTGAAGATAACACCGATACCGCGGCCGGCCAAATTGTTCATAATTTCGAAAACGTCGGCTTTGGCGCCCACATCGATTCCGCGGGTGGGCTCATCCATGAGAAGCACCTTGGGCGAGGTCAGCAGCGCTTTACCGATGACCACCTTCTGCTGATTGCCGCCCGAAAGTGAGCTGATGAGCACTTGCGGACTGGGGACTTTGATGGACAAATCCCGGATCATGCCGAGAACTGCATTTTTGAGTTTCTCGCCCTGGATATGAAAAATTTTGATGAATTTCCAAATACTGGACAGGGTCATGTTGTGGGTCACGGACAAGGCCTGCACCAGTCCCTCCCGCTGGCGATCCTCGGGAATGAGCGCCATGCCCATCTTAATTTGGTCTCCGACCGCGCCTTTGGTGACATCTTTGCCATCCAGGAAAACTTTGCCTTCGGCTTCCTTGTGCAGTCCCATGAGACATTCGAAAAACTCGGAGCGCCCTGCGCCCATGAGTCCATAAATTCCGAGGATCTCACCCTTGTTCAACTTGATGTTAAGATGATCCAGGGTAAAGCCGCCTCCGACACGCGGCAGACGCAGATTTTCCACCCGGAGCACCTCCTCGCTCGTGGATTGGCTGGTGTGGGCCAATTTGCGGTCGGCGGCTTCTCCTACCATATTGGAGATAATCCAGGGAACATCGATGTCCTTTATGCGTGCTGCCTGCACGAGGTTGCCGTCGCGCAGTACGGTGATGTAGTCGCCTATTTGTAAGAGTTCTTCCAGGCGATGGGAGATGTAAATGATGGAAACACCGTCACGCTTAAGATCGCTGATGACTTTGAAGAGCACTTCCACCTCGGCCGTGGATAGGGCCGACGTGGGTTCGTCCATGATCAGGATGCGGGTGTCCAGGGCCAGGGCCTTGGCGATTTCAACAATCTGCTGCTGGCCGATGCGCAGGTTGGCGACTTCCGCTTTGGGGTCGATGTCCGCCTGGAGACGATCGAGCAAGCTTTGCGCTTTCTCCAACTGGGCCTTGTGATCGATGTGAACACGGCCCCGGGTTATCTCCCGGGCGACAAAAATATTCTCTGCGACGTTCAGATTGGGACAAAGATTTAATTCCTGGTGAATCATGCCGATACCGTGGGCTGCGGCATCGTGAAAGGAACGGATACGGACCTTGCTGCCCTCCAAAAAAAGCACGCCTTTGGTGGGCGTTTCGACACCGGCGAGAATCTTCGTCAGGGTGGATTTGCCGGCGCCGTTCTCACCTACCAGGGCGTTAACCTTTCCCCGAAAAACATTGAAGTCGACCTTGTTCAAAGCCACGGTGCCGGGAAAAATTTTAGTGACGTGTTCAGCTCTGAGGATGACATTGTTATGGATACTCGCGCTCATCCTGGCCTCCTACTTTATTTCAAGGGAGACCGGCGTGATGCGAATCAGGTCGGAATCCTGCAACCGGGTGAAAGCGCCGTTAAACGAGATGCGCTTGCCCATGAGGTTGTCGCGATCCAGGCCACTGAGCACGGCCGAGTTGACCTTTTTATTAAAGGCGTTGGAGAGACGGGCGAACTCAAGCTGGTTTGTAAAATCAGTAAAAGAGATGAATTCCAGCGAGTCGCGGATGGCGCTGTCCTTGATGACCGGTCCGATCTGAATGCGCACATCGGCAGAGCCGTCGGTCGGATCCAGATCCACATCGGCGGTGGAAGCTCTGGAGGCCGTATTTACGGATACGATCCTGCCCGAGCCTTTGACCCGGAAATTCCAGGGGCTGCCTTCGGCCTTTTCGCGGTATCCGAACTGCCGGCCGGCGGCTTCCTGATCCTTGACCCAGGTGGGCAGGACGTCGCTGATGGGTAAACACTTTTCCTTAAAATACGGTACAACCTTGTCGTCCCAGATTTTTTCTACAAACTCGTCGGGCTTGAAGTCGTCAGTGACAAAGTAAATGTCGAGTGTCTTATCCTTTTTCTGCGCGTCTTCGTCCTCGTCGTGGACGATGGTGCAGGCGTCGACGATGAAAATCATTAGACTTAAAACCACCAGGGAAACGAATTGTCTGCCAATTCCGGATGTTCTCCGCATAGGCACCTCTATTAAGGCTGAAAAAAGGGTCGCGGCTGCAGTGATGAACACGCATGAGTGCGGCCGACCGCTCACGATTGGCGGGCGGCGCGGTGCGGCATGCCGCCTGACGCTTATATGAAACTTCATTGTAAAAGTTTCTTTTCCGATCAGACTGGCCGTTTTTTTGGCCAGAGGCGCCGCTCGTGTGAAACTTCATTTCAAAAGTTGGAGTTGGTTCTATCCTTGGCCACTTTGCATTTTGTAGGTTGGGTTGAGCCTACTCCAGGCTTTGTTGGGTTTCGTTGCACTCAACCCAACC
>JBAVYC010000248.1:0-1877 GCA_049698595.1 Desulfobacterales bacterium
CGCTATTACCAAAAGATAACAACCATAGCGATTTATGACGGTCATGAGATTAAAACCTATGTTCAAGGGCAAAATCTGGATGATTTCATTGACGAGATTTACAAATACAAAGTGATCGTCACATACAATGGCAAGTCTTTTGATATCCCATTTATCGAAAGCTTCTTTAATATCAGGTTGAATCACGCACAAATCGACTTGCGTTACGTATTTTATAGTCTCGGGTTCAAAGGCGGTTTAAAAGGATGCGAAAGACAACTCGGTATGGACCGCGGAGATTTAAGGGATATTGATGGATTTTTTGCTGTTCTATTGTGGCAGGAATATCAACGAACCGGCAACCAGAAGGCACTTGATACATTATTGACATATAATATTCAGGATACGGTCACACTGGAAAATCTGTTGGTGACGGCATACAATATGAAAATCGGGCAAACACCTTTTTATAATACCCATAATATAGAAATTCCAATACCGCCAGTTAATCTTTTAAGGGCTGATTTGGAAACTGTTGATAGGATTAAAAACAGATTTATTTATTACCCGCAGAGTTACTGATTTTTCCGCGATCTGAAATCATGTGCCTGATATATAGTTCTGCTATTGGATGACCTCAATTCTTACTCTAATGACACCAGCACTTAATTTGGCAATGCTGCTAAATGCGGAACCTGACAAATCGATTATTCGGCCTTTCACAAATGGTCCTCTATCATTGATTTTTACAATGACGCTTTTTTTATTTTTTACGTTTGTGACTTTTACTTTAGACCCGAACGGTAATTTCTTGTGAGCAGCCGTTTTTTTGGAGTTGTCATAGAGTTCACCGCTTGCTGTTTTCTTTGATTGAAACTTCATTGAATAATAGGAAGCTTTTCCTGACTGGGTGTATCCGAGCCAATTTGAATCTCTCTTCGTCTGAACACCGCTACAATCCAAGAAATTAAAAAAGATTAATACACAAAAAATTCCTTTTAATATCAATATCCATTTATTTCCATTTTTATTGGCCATATTCAAGCCGCCGTCTCCTTTATCGCATACCATTCCTATCCAAAGATTGAAAAATTATCCCCATTTGTTTTTGTTATTTTTCTTATTCTTGTCCTTTTTATGCTTGCTCTTTTTCATTTGTCCAGGTGGATACGCTTTTACATGATCTGCATGATAAATATATGGCCTATCGGCATCGAGCTCCAAACTCACTGATTCACCCAATTCCATCCGAAAATAATCCGGCAAAGAAACCCCAACCTTCCAGTCGCCAGCTTCAAAATAAAAATATAATCCCCTTTCGGAATCGTGGTAAACCGAACAATCCGGATAATACCGGTATTTGTGTTTGGCACGATATCCATGAGCTGGGGCATGTGCCGGAGGCCCCCCCTTCTTATGTTTATTCTCAGCTTTATGATACCCCGAATTGTCTCCTGTTCGCTTTTCAGATTTGATTTTAGTGCCTGCACAGCCGACAATAAAAATCGTTGAGATGGTAAAAAGGCAAGCTGCCAATACAAGAATCAGTCTTTTTGTTAAAGTTTTATTCATGGAAATATCCCCTTTTGGATGAATATTTTTTTCATTATTTATTAATCGGCAAATTCAGGGGGATCTTTAAAGAGACTTACAAAGTTCCGGGGACGGTTTAAAGGGGATCGAATGTTAGCTTAAAACTTATCGGTCGGGGCAATTCACGGGATGTGGATGGATTTTTCGCCGTGCTGCTCTGGGATGAATATCAAAAGACTGGGGATCAGAAAACGTTCGACACCTTATTGGCATATAATGTTCAGGATACAATCACGCTGGAGAACCTTATGGTGACGGCATACAACATGAAACTAAAAGAGACGCCTTTTTATGAAACCCATTTG
>JBAVYC010000249.1:0-17142 GCA_049698595.1 Desulfobacterales bacterium
GCCGAAACAGGCAACCACACCAGGCTCGCTCGCGCGGGTGGCATAAAGCAATGACATGCTTTCCACCGGCGTCACCCGGGTAGTCACGCCGGCTTCGTGCATCCATTTTTTAAATCTCAGGGCCCCGAAATTGGAGGTGAAGAGGATAAATTGTCCGTCCTCGAAATGGTTGGCCAGGGCTTTGCTAAAAGGTTCATGGGCATAAGCCGAGCCGCCGATGATGATAACGTCAACGCCCCTGACGGCTGCTTTCAAATCGGTTGTAATCATATTCAGTTTGGCGAAACCGTTGCCGGTGTCGCCGGATATATCAATACCCCCTTTCTTCTCGATGGCACGCAGGTTTGCCTCAAACTCGGGCACCTCGGCCAAATTGACGGAGAAGCCTTTAAGGGTGATGTCGGCGGCATAGGCCTGCCCCGAATTTCCGGTTCCCAGGACCGCAAACTTGGGACGCTTTACTGATTTTGGCATGACAAATTCCTTGACTGTAGAATTACTCCGTTTAGAGGAGGATTTTGTGTATTTGCATAGCCACCAAGGCAATGAGCACGCTGATAATTTGATCTCACAAATTAGAGGTGTCAGGTGTCAGCCAAGGGCTAACTGCTGAAGCGGCTACGCTTGTATGAAACTACATTTCAAAAGTTGGAGTTATATCCTGGGCGACTTTACCTTCGTAGGTTGGGTTGAGCCTACTCCAGGCTTTGTTGGGTTTCGTTGCACTCAACCCAACCTACATTTTGCCGGTGTTATTGCGAAATGCCAAACCCAACAACGGCCGATTCCGGAACCGAGTCCCCAAAGTTTTTATTTCGATTAAACTGGCCGTTTTTTTTGGCCAGCGGCGGCGCTGAAACCTGACACCCGAAACCTGTCTTTGTTCATTCACTTAATTTTCAGATAATCTTTGGTGTATTTTTTTAGTTTCTCTTCATTCAGGCGAACGCCCAAACCGGCTTGCGATGGGACCGTGACCGTGGCCCGGGAGATGTTTTGGTCAAAATCGGTGATATCGTCCGACATCCTTAGCACCGACATGTAAGCGTGCCCCATATTCAGCAAGTTGGGCAGTACACAGCCTAACTGCAAAGAGGCCGCCTGGGTAATGCCGAACTCCAGCATGCTGTTCATCAGAATCTTGAGGCCGAAAGCATCGGCCGTCGCCGCAATTTTCCGGGCTTTGCTTAATCCGCCGTTTTTGGAAACTTTAATGCTGAACGCATCCACAGCTTGGGCCCGGATCAGAGCGGCCGCCTCTTGAATGGAAGCCACGCCTTCATCCGCACTGAGAAGGCAGGGTGCCCGCTGATAAATACGCTTGAGCCCACTGATATCGTGACGGTCGATTGGCTGTTCAAGCAAAGCCGGGCGACGACTACCGATACCGTCAAAGAATTCCAACGTTTCAGCCACCGTCCAGCCCTGGTTGGCATCGACAATAATTTTAATCTGACCATCGAACTTTTCATGGGCAGCGATCATGCGTTGAATCTCAGCACGGATCGGCAGGGCGCCCATTTTGATCATGACGGTTTTGTACCCGCTTTCAATTAGTTCCCCTATGAATTCAGCATCCTCTTCAGGAGTTCCGCTCCCGATAGGACCCAGCAGCGGCACTTTGTCCTGATATAAACCACCCAACAGCATGTGCGCGGGCAGATTGTTGGCTTTGCCGACAATATCAAAAAGAGCCATATTCACCGCCCCCCGGGCCAGTAAATTACCGTGTACCATCACATCCAAATTGGATTCTATAGCGCTAATGCGGGTCGGGTTCTGACCAATCAGCTGAGGAGCAAGATGGTCTCGGGTTACGACCATCACGGTGGCGGGAGTTTCCTCGGAAAATGGATTTAGCGGGTCGGCCTCACCCAGACCAACAATTCCTTCATCAGTGTGAACTTTTAAGATGACGGCTTCGGCATCATAACGGGTACCGTATACCCGGGATAATTTATACGGTTTGGCAAAGGGTATCGAAATGTGAAACAGCTCTAGTGCCGTGATCTTCATGCGTATGCTCCTTGGCGATAAAATAGGTTGAGACGTTCAAGGTTCAGCGTTCAGGGTTACCTTCTTGCGCTGATCTTGCTCGTAGAATATCATGTTATTCTCACGCGTTTTTCTTCCCGCCGTGACGTAGCACTAGCGTGGCAGGTCAGGGCTCAAGATTTATCGGAACGGATTCGGCCTGAGCCCTATGTACTGAACCTCTGAACCTCCGAACCTTTGAACCCTGAACCTCTGAACCCTGAACCTATTTATTACTTAACCGCCACCACCGGGCAGGGAGCCTGAAGTATGATATACTGAGCGTTCGATCCGAAGAGCAATTTTCCGACTTTTGACCGTCTTCGGACACCAATGACGATCTCGTCAATTTCGTTTTCCTGTGCGAACTGAACCAGGTCTTCGCCGGCCGTTAGCGTACTGACGATGGCGTGGGCTTCACATGGAATTCCGTCTTCTTTAAAAGAAATCCGTAACTTTTCCAGTTCATGTTCAGCCTTTTGGATATCTTCAAGCTGTAAGTCAGGGCTTTGTGCCAGGGCGGTGAGCAAATAAACTTTCGCATCAAAGGCTTTTGCATGTTTCTTAGCCAGTACCAAAGCCTCTTTGGCCACATTGGATTTATCGTATCCCACCATAATGTTCATTTTGACCTCCCGTTAGTTCAATGTATCGAAAATTCTACATCTTGTTAAAATATATTATTCTTTTTTGGCTATCCACATTGGGAAGCCATATCGAATTATGGCTCCCCTCCGGCCTGTAAGCCCATTGGCTGGAAGCGAACTCATAGAACAGAGCATCAGAGAGAATACTGGGGCTAAAAAAAGGAATTCTGTTTATTATAAATTGATAGAGCGCAGCCTCCGGCTCGTAGGGATTGTAGCGCCTACGCCTCGGAGAGCGATTCCACAAATCCAAAATTTAAAATCCAAAATCCCAAATTCAGGTCAATGGCTCTATGGGAATTAAAACAAAGTAACTCTTTAAATCGGATCCAACACGCTAGGTTAAATGAACTCTGCCACTATGAGGTCATGGCAACGATCTCTGCCGGCGTCTTATCGGCTATGCCAAGTTTTGCAAGCGTCGTTCCGGTTGAAACATAATCAACATCATGAAGCCACGAAGTCAATCGGACGGTTAATTCAATAATCGGTGTTTCAACCCCTGCTTTTTCTGCCAGCAGCAAAGCGGGAACATTGAGACCCGGGACATCTTCCGTCAGATAACGACTTCTGACATTGTGTCCGATGACATCTTTATAGGGGCTTTCAGAACTGTTTGAATATTCATAGTATGTTTGGGTGTCATTCTGGCCGTAATACATTTTCAGCTGCGCCATAGTTGACGAAAGCTTCAACGAGTAAGCCCTGCCGATGGCAAGTCGTTCTTCATCCATGTGCATCATTTTTTCGGAGATCAGCGGCGTAATGCCGTCTATATAATGGCGGAAGGTTTCCGGATTCTTTTCAATATCGCCGTAATTTAACAGTACCGGCAGCGGATGGATGGTCTGATTGGGATTATCAAGGTCGACTTCCAGCAAATTTTCACCGGCAAAGAAATTGACATAAACCCCAAAGATATCATTCATAATATCGAGCGCTTGCGGGTTATTCCGGCTGGGAGAGGAGGCCATTTTCAGGCGCGACTTTTTCTTATAGATCATGACGGTGTTGTAAGCCGCAATCCGACATGCGTATGGCAGTGAAACCGTTTCGGATATGGTGATCTCTTTTTTGATCCCGCGATCGCTCATCATCTTCTTTAACCGCAGACCGCCGTAGTTTCCGGGTACGATGATGACATGCTGGCCGTCTTTGAGGTGCGACACCATTTTATTAAAGATCGGTTTATGGGCAAAAGAAGGGACCACAATTAAAATAACGTCGGTGCCTTTTAACGCCTCTTCAATATCCATGGTTGCGCCGCTAAGCTTACCGCCGGCGCTAATGTCGCCATCTAAAAACATCTCCTTTTCGGCCTTTATTTTTAGATAATCCGCTGTCTCCTCCAAAGGTTCATACATGACGACGGGATATCCTTTTTCAGCGATCTGTCCGCAAACGGCCCGACCGCCGTGTCCACTGCCCAGGACGGCAAAATTTAATGTCTTATCCATTTCAAACCTTTCCAATTATAGTAATATCTCAGTAAAGATGACATGCAACAGCGTGCCCCGGTTTTACCTCTTTGAGCTGTGGGGGAGTATCCCGGCATACGTCCATGACTTGCAGGCAGCGCGTCTGGAAGCGACAACCCGGCGGTGGATCAATGGGTTGCGCGACTTCGCCTCTGATTTTGGGAATGGGCCTCTTATAGGCCGGATCGGGGATGGGAACCGCGGCGATAAGGGCCCGGGCATAGGGATGATGGGGATCAGTGATCACGTCCTTGGTCAGCCCCAACTCCATGATCCGGCCAAGGTACATGATCATCAGGCGCTCTGAAATGTTGGACAGGATCGAAAGATCGTGGGAAACATAGATGCATGAAAAATTCATGCGCTCGGATAGGTCTCTGATCAGGTCCAATATTCCGGCGCGAATGGAAACATCCAGCATCGATAAGGGTTCATCGGCAATCACCAGCTTGGGTTCCAGAACCAGGGCCTGGGCAATACCGACCCGCTGTCTTTCTCCGCCGCTCATCTGATGGGGGTAGCGGTTTTTATACTCCTCAGGGGTCAATCCGGCCAGGGCGATGGTTTCGTTGGTTTTTTCTCTGATCTCCGCTTTACTCTTGTCGGTAAGTGCCCGCAGAGGTTCTGCCACCAAATCGTATACCGTATACCTCGGGTTAAGGGACTCATAGGGGTCCTGGAAAATGAGCTGGACCTCACGGCGGTACTTCCGGATTTCTTTTTTGGACATCTCGGAGATATTACGGTCTTTATAAAGGATGGCCCCGCCGGTCGGTTCACGAAGTTTGGCGATCGCCAGGCATGCCGTTGATTTGCCGCAACCCGATTCCCCGGCAAGACCCATGATTTCACCGGGCTCCATGGAGAAGCTCACCCCATCGACGGCCTTGATGATTTTTTCTTTTTCGCCTCCCACCATTTTAGCCAAAAACTTGGGTTGGAGATAGAAGTACTGTTTTAAGTCGCTGACCTCGAGGATTGCCATGTCTTTTTATCTCCTGCTAATTTTCGAAATTCTTCAATGTGACTGGTTCGGATGCAATGGACAAAATGGCCCGGTTTTATCTCCAGGTCCGGTGGCCTTTCTTTCTCACATTCCGGCATAACAAAGGGACATCGAAAAGCAAAAAGGCATCCGGGTATGTCGTCCATTAAATTCGGCGGTGAGCCGGGAATAGAGATGAGCTCGCGGTCAAGGGCCTTAATGCTGGGAAAGGCGTTTTTAAGACCCAGGGTGTAAGGGTGATAGGGTTCATTGAAAAGCTCCATTGATTCGGCCGATTCCATCAATCGCCCGGCATACATGATTCCGATACGATCGCTCATTTCCGCGATGACCGAAATATCATGGGTGATGAGCAATATGGATGCCTCCGATCCGGCCTTCTGCCGGATTTCTTTTATGTTTCTCAGGATGCGTTCCTGAACCAGGACGTCCAGGCCCGTGGTCGGTTCATCCATGATGATCAGCGCCGGGTTCAAAACCAGAGACATGGCGATCATGGCCCGCTGGCGCATCCCGCCGCTGAATTCATGGGGGTAGGCTTTCATCATACCGGCCTGGAGACCGACTGCATCAAAAAACTTTTCGACAATCTGTTCAGATTTAGCCTTATTGTAATCGGTGTGGGCCATGATCGCTTCGCTGCACTGGTCGCCAACCCGGTGGACCGGATTGAGGGCGTTCATGGCGCTCTGGGGGACCAGGGCGATTCCCTGCCAGAGGATCTTTTCCCGGAATTCTTTCTCCGGCATGGCGAGGATATCCTGCCCCTTAAATTGCAGCTTGTCTGCGGTCACATGAGCGCTTTTGGGAACCAGACGGATGATGGTGCGTATCAGGGTCGATTTGCCGCAGCCGGATTCACCGGCCAGGCCGACGACCTCGTTCTCTTTGATATTAAGCGTGATACCGTCATTGGCCCTGACGACGCCTTTCTCTGTTTGATAATGGGTCTTGAGATTTTCTATTTCTAAAATCATATCCTGTTATCTCCGCTATCGCTGTTTTAGGCGTGGATTGGCCACCTCCTCATACGCCCGCGAGATAAAGACCAGCGAGCTGACCAGCAAAATAATGCAGATGGACGGCCAGGCAAACCACCACCAGGCGGTTCTGATCTTTCCCGAAATCCAAAGATTGTAAAGCATTCCGCCCCAGGTGAGGTTGTCCGGATCGCTGAAACCCAAAAAACTGGCCCCCGCCTCGGCCAAAACAGACCAGGCGATGTTAAAAGAGGTGTAGAGCAGCAGGAGCGGTAGGATGTTGGGCATGATATGACCGTATATGATTCTCAAATTGCTGCACCCTCTGGCTTTGGCGGCCATAACAAACTGCCGTTGCCGAATGGCAAGGGCCTGGGACCGAACCACCCGGGCCGAGGTTCGCCAGACGATGCAGCAGATAGCGATGATGACAAACCAAATGTTGCGGCCAAAAAGGGAAATAAGGACAATCAGAAACGGCAAAAAGGGCATGCCGTAAACAATATCGGTAAAGCGCATCAGTATTTCGTCAATTTTCCCGCCGTAAAAAGCCGAGAAGAGTCCGATGTTGGCACCGATAACAATGGATATCAGCCCGGAAACCAGCCCGATAAGGAAGGTCGTCCGGGTGGCAAAGATCATCTGGCTCAAAATATCACGGCCCATGGCGGTGGTGCCCAGCGGAAAGTCCAACGACGGTGGGCGCAGCATGGCCAGCTTGCCGTTGGAATCCCGCAGCGATTCCCAAAGTTCGTGGGGGGCGATCCAGGGTGCCAGCAACGCGACCACACCAAAAAATAAAATGATGGCCGCCCCGAATTTGCCGAAACGGTTGCTTGAAATAATTCCATACTGGGTGATAAAAAAATCTTTTACACTGTCCAGTTTCATTTCATTGGCTCCCTTAAGAGTCGAATAGGTCTCGAAATTTCTTCAACCCGTTGAAGATATATGACTTTTTTTAGGCCTAAGTTCTTTCCTTGATCATTCCAATCGTACGCCCTTGAAGCTCGCGGCAGGTTGGGGCGAAGTCCCCAACTTATGATCATGTTCTTAACACAATCAATGCTTTCCGCCACCCACGGATATCCTCGGATCGAGATAACAATAGGAAATATCCGACACCAGGTTCAAGACAATGACCAGCGCCGCCAGCATCAAAAAGGTAGCCTGGGCGACCGGGTAGTCGTGTGCGGAAGCGGCCTCGACCATCAACTGGCCCATGCCGGGCCAGGAGAAGACCTGTTCAACGATCACCTGTCCGCCCAGGGCAAACCCGATAAGGACCGAGGACACGGTAAACACCGGCAACAGTGCATTGCGGGCGGCATGCTTCATCATAACCACGGTGGGGGACAACCCCTTGGCCTGAGCCAGCTCGATGAAATCGCTACCCGTAACTTCGAGCATGGAGTCGCGCATGATGAGCATGGGTGTGGCCAGGTAGTAAAAGGAGGTCGTAATGGTCGGCAGTACGAGGTGGTGCAAGAAATCCTTGCTGAAAAGCATTTGAATCCCGGATGCCAATCGCATGCCCGGGGTGGCCATGCCACCGGTGGGAAAGAGGTCAAGCCGGTAACTTAAGATGATCAAAAAAAGAATGCCGGTCACAAATGGCGGCGCGGATTGGAGGACCAGAGCACTGACGGTGGAACCCACGTCCAAGGCGCTGCCGCGTCTCCAGGCCATGACCATACCCAGGCCGGTGCCGACCACCAGGGTAAAGCTCATAGCGGCGCCCATGAGAAAGATGGTGTTCCAAAACCGGTACTTGAGGATGCCGAAAACTTCATGCTGGGTGGTGTAGGACCGGCCCCAGTTGAGCGTGACCAGGTTTTTTAGGTACAGAGCATATTGGACAACTAAAGGCTTGTCCAGCCCGAAGGCTTCTTTTAATCTGGCCTGGGCGGCCTCATCCAGGGCCGGGCTGATGACCTGGGCAGTGGGGTCGCCGGGCATGACACGGAAGATAAAAAAAAGGATGGTGGCGACCGCAAATATCGTCATAATGGTGTATAAAATTCTTCTGATGATATATTCTTGCACCTTTTTTCTCCTCTACAGAAGGGGAGGCGATATCCGAGTGAACGCTTCTCCCACAAGGCGGAAGGCCTCAGGAAGCCCCCTGGAAGGGAGCGAAAACAATTACCTCGGCCACTTAAATCCGAAATCCGAAGCACGAAAAACGAAACAAATTTGAATGACAAAATTACTAAGGACAAAAACCCAATGCCATTATACCACTCAAGGTTACTATGCGAATTGATTCGTCGATATTATTAGACTTTATGACTTTGTATTCACTGGTTTTAAGCATTTGAACATTAATATTTGATAATTGTTTCGTATTTCGATATTCGAATTTCGGATTTTCCATGGTTTCGCTGTTTTCTCTCCGGATAAATAGAACCTTTCCGGGTCCACCGATAGAAACGGTGGGTTTAGATCAAACTATGCCGGATAGTGCAGTTTGCCTTTTTTCCAGGTATAGCCCGCCTCGGCCAGAATCTTCTTGGCCTTGTTGATGTCCTCGGGGAATGATTTGACCGCCGGGTTGTGCCAGAATTTATTGGCCGGTGCAATGACGGATCCACCCGGATCCGCCAGGCCTGACAAAATGGCCTCGATGATCAAATCCTTGGGGATGACGTGGGCGATAGCCTTTCTGAAGGCCGGATCGTTCAGCGGCGGCCGGCGGGTATGATAGCCAAGGTTGTAAAAGCCATGGTTGGGATACCCTTTGGCAACCACATTGGGCACCTTTTGCAGGTCCAGCAGCAGGCTGGGTTTGAGGATGTAACGATTGCGGTCGCATTCGCCCTTTTCAATGGCCGCGGCGACCGCATCGTGGGAACCGTAGACGATCCCGATGATGCCTTCACACTTGGGCGGATTAAAGTGCTCTTTAAAGGCCGATACCTTGAATTCCCGGCCTCGATCCCAGTAGTCCAATTTAAACGGACCGCTGCCGATGGGCTTCTCATTGGGATAGTTGAGGGGATCGCTGACGTCGACTTTCTCGGGGATATCCTGCCAGACATGTTTGGGAATCAGGAACATGCCGCCCAACAGATTGGGAATGAAGGGGGCGTAGGATTCCGCCAGTTTAATCCTTACGGAATGCTTGCCCGTAACCTCGACATTTTCGACCCTTTTCAAGATCTGATAGAAAAAGGGATGCTTCCATTGGGTGCAGTAATCGAAGGTGAACTTGACGTCTTCGGCGGTCAGTGGTTGGCCGTCGTGCCAGAGCATCCCCTTCCGAATATTTAAATCAAGGGTCAACTGATCGATGACTTTATAAGATTCTGCCGCCCAGGGGACCATGTTTCCGTCAGGACCCACTCTGAACAGCGGGTCATAGATCATCCTGAGCTCCATAAACTCGGTGGTATCCTTGACCGCCACCGGGTTCAGCATTTTCAGCGGGGTCGGTCGGGCCGTGCGGACATATCCGTCACCCTCGACGATCTCCATGTTGACGTCCGTCCAGAAGCTGCCGGTGCCCTCCCCCAGCATGGGGACCACATTTTTAATGCGGTCCGAGCGATAGGCGGTGGTCATCTGCATATAAGCAACCGCAGTTAGGGCTTGCGCTTCGTGACACAGTTCCTGGGCTTTGTAAACGATTTCGCGCCGTTTCTCGATGTCCATTTCTGCCTGTTGCGCCTCGGCCAGCTTGTCGATCGCGGGATCGTTAAGTCCATACCAGTTGTAGCCACCCTTTTTATATTGCGAAGAATGGTGCACCTGATAGATGAACACGTTGGGGTCGATCCGAATCGAAGCCCCCGAGAGCATGACAAACCACATGTCATAGTCATGCTCCATGATTACCTTCTGAACATTCAGGTTGTAATCGATGGGGTTTGCAGAGACCTCCCAGCCGATTTGTCGAAAAGCATCGGCGCATACCCTGGCCACCTCCGGTCTGACCGGATCCATGGTCGCAGTGGCGGTGGTGATTTTCATCGCATCAACTGGCGCGCCCGGTTTGGACGCAGCCCAGACAGCGCCGGGGCCTGCGATCATGGTAGCTCCGATAGCCCCCCCGGTGACTTTCATGAATTCGCGCCTTCCCATCTTTCGGTCAGTCATAATAAACCTCCTTTAGTAAAGTTTTAGGATTTACGATTGTGTGAATTTATTGGATCTAACATGTTGGAATTGCCTTTGCAGACCTGTTATCCGCTGGCTTATAAAACAAATTGGGGCGTCCGATCGACTAAATAAACGCAAAGATTATGCCAAAGTAGAAGAGGCAATTTCGAGATCCAATTCAGGCAATAAGCCCCTTCAATTACAGGTATTTTTGAAAGAACTGCTGATTTCGTGGAAAAATCGCCCGATGTCTAAAAATTATACATAATAAATAGAATAATATTATAACTATTATGAATTAATAGATATTCATAAATATGTTAAAAAATTTTACATGTATAAATATTAGGCATTTTGTCGGTTGGTCGAAAGGTTGTATTTTTTTATTTTGTTATACAAGGTTGCCCTGGATATGCCCAGGGATTGGGATGCCCTGGACAGGTTGAATTTCATTTCCTGAAGGATTTCCGAGATGGCCTGTTTTTCCAGTTCCGCCAGGCGCAACCCGCGACGGTTGTTGACGGCATGCTTTCCAGGGGTGGCCGCGACAATCCCCAAAAGATCCGATCCGATCATTTCCCCTTCGACCAGGTTGACCGCCCTTTCAACGATGTTTTCCAATTCCCTGACATTTCCGGTCCACTCATAATCGCAAAGTGCCTGTCCGGCCTCCGGCGTGAACTGCAGGCCCTGTTTTCCTGCGACTTGCGCACAACGACTCAAAATGTGATTTGCCAGCAGCGCAATATCCCCCTGTCTTTTTCTGAGTGGTGGGATCGTGATGGGGAAAACATTGAGTCGATAAAAAAGGTCTTCCCGGAAATTTTTCCGATCAACCTCCTGTTTTAGCTGAACGTTGGTGGCCGCTACGATCCGGATATCGGTCGTTATCGATTTGTGATCACCGATTCTGCAGACCTCACCGGTTTGAAGCACCCGCAGCAGCTTGACCTGCATGTCCGTTGACATGTCACCGATCTCGTCCAGAAAAACGGTCCCGCCGTCCGCCAATTCAAATTTCCCCGGTCGGCCGCCCTTGAGAGCCCCGCTAAATGAACCCTCAACATAACCGAAGAGCTCACTTTCGAGCAATTCACGCGGTATGGCACCGCAATTGATGGCCAAAAAGGGATGTCCTCTCTGGGCACTGTGATTATGTATCGCCTGGGCGAAAAGCTCTTTCCCGGTGCCGGTTTCACCGAGCAGCAAAACGGATGATTTGCTCACAGCGGCGATCATCGCCATCCGTTTGGCCTCCTGAATGGCCGGGCTCACCCCGATGATGTCTTCAAAGGTAAAGCGTGCCTGGGTGCCGGCCATTTCATTCAAAAGCTTGCGGATGCGCTTGATCTCGTTAAAGACAAGCACGATGCCCTGGATCTTTGCAGCCGAATCCAGAATCGGCTTGGCGGTGCATATCAGGTGGATGCTGCGGCTGGGGCCACGGATAAAAACCTCACGATCAATAAAATCAAAGCCTGTCCGCATCAACTTATGAATATTTAGTTGTTGGCCCAGAACCTCGGTTAACGGATGCCCTTCCAGAGGCGCCCCCCATTGAAGAATCCGGCGGCCCTGATTGTTTATGTTGTTGATCACGCCGTTTTTATCTATGGTCATAACGCCGCTGTCAATGGAATCTACAATGGCCCGCATGTAGTTGTTGTGCAGCTTCAATTCTTTGGAGGTCTTTTGGATTCTTAATTGATTTTCAATGGCGCGGGCGGCTGTAATCACCATACCCAGGGTGTGGGGATGAACTTTGGCGGCATCGCCGGACATGGCGATGACACCGACCAGCTGATTGTCCGGATCGAAAACGGGTGAAGCCGAGCAGGTGTGGCCGTGGCCCCGTCTGCAAAAATGCTCGTCGTCGTTGATTTGAACCGGAATTTCCCGGGCCAGGGCCAGACTGATGACACTGGTGCCCACATCTTTCTCAGTCCAGCGATAACCGGGGCAGCAATTACCGGCCGCCAACTCCTCCAAGACCGGCTTATCCCCGATGATGTGAAGGATATAACCTTCATTGTCGGCGATATTTACGGCAAAACCCGCGTCCGCAACAAATTGATAAAGCTCTCCAATCTGCGCGCTCGCAATTTCCAGAAACTCGCGGTTTCGCTCCAGCCGAACTGCCAATTCCTCGGGCTTCAATCGATTCTGGAGGAGATTGCGGGTGTCATTGGGGTCCACCCCGAACTGTCGGCAGCGCTCATGTGAGGCCTGAATTTCTCGCAGCAGCGTTTCCGGTTCGGGAATTGAATACGCGGGCATCGGGTTATTCCTTTGTTTTTTTAATTATGCATGGGATATAAATTTGCATTTGTCAAGGAAAAGGTAGATTCCGGGGGTTAAAAAAGGATGGCGCTTGATGCCCATCCGTTGGATGGTCGTCTCGATCACGAAGACGGCCTCTTTGAGCGGCGCTTCCAGGCAAGGGGTAAAGCAGGCATCTGGTTTGCCCTTATTTTTCTAAAAGTTTGACCGGTTCACGGCCGGGGGCGGAAATTCTGCGGCGCTCGAGCAGCGACCCGTCCTGGCGGTAAAGATCGATCAAGGCCTTGAGGTAGTTGGCCAGTGCCCGCACCTCAGCGATCCGGCTGACCAACAGATCCCGCTGAGCTTGCGCCACCAGAAAACTGGTTGATTTCCCCACGCGCAGTTTTTCGGTTTCGGTCCGCAGTTTTTCCTCATCGAACTTGCGGGTGACCGATGAGGCGGCAATCTGCTGCTTGGTCCGGTCGACCTCAATGTAAACGGTACGAACGTCGACTTCCACGAGCTGTGAAAGGTTATCCAGCGCTTTTTGCGCCTGTTCCCGACTCAGCAGTGCTCGCCGGTGAAGGGCTTTTGCATCCCGATTAAAAACAGGATAATTGAATCTGACGCCCGCCAGAGCATCATAACTGTCTTCGTTAATGTTGCGAACGGATTCACCAAAGGAATTCGCATACCCGCTTTTGCCGAGGGTGATGAACAGATCCATTAAGGGCAGCAAACCGTTTTGGGTTTTAACAAGCTCAAAATCGCCGCTTAATATTTCCAAACGGGCCTGGTTCAAAATCGGACGCATGCGCATCGATACGGCCACATGCAGCTCAACGTCTTCCAGTTTGATTTCGGGCAAGGTCGGCTGATGGATTAAATCAACTTCGCGCTGCCAGATTCCAGGCCCCGCAGGATTGAGCAACCGCAGCAGTTGCAGGTGGATAGATTTCTTGTTGGCCCGTGCTTCGATGAGCGCCTGCTCCTGGGCCGCAACCTCGGCCTGGACGGCCGCCAATTCAGCCCTGGCCAATCGACCGACGGCGATCAGTTCTTTGGTTTCGTTGAGTTGCTGACGGGCAACTTTCAGTGACTCCTCAACAATTTCGATCTGACGCCGGGCCAGGGCATAGTCCCAGTAAGTCCGTTCCGTCTCCGCCACCAGAAACTCGGTAAAGCCCCGCAACTCATATTCCGACATGCGCGTGTCCAGGCGTGCCTGCTGCAGGCGAGCCAGATTCACATCCCTGCCGAATCCGCGCAGCAGGGCCTGGGTAACCGTCATGCCCAGGCGGGTCGAATAAAAGCTGTCGTCGTAAAGAGAGGAGTCATTCATTCGCGTGCCGGCTTCCAGGGCTACCGTTGTGCCGGTCGGGAAATATTGCTCCAGAGAAATGATGCCTTCGGCGGCATCGGTGGTGAAATCCTCCGTTTCAGATCCGGATCTGGCAAGGCGTTCCCCTTCCACCCTGCCGGCGGAGACATCCGCGTTTATGGCCGGATCAAAATCAGCTCTTTCCTGGTCTTCAAAGGTCTGCTGGATCGATGGATTCAGTCTTTCCACCACCAACGAACGGTTGTTTTCAAGGCAAAGCAAAATGGCTTCGGCAATGGTGACTCTCAACGGTCCCGCCGGCACCGTTCGCGCTGCAATCTGATCGGGTTTTTCGGCTGGCGCCAAGTCCATGTGCACCGCTGTATCGGCCGGCACATTCGGCCCTCCGGCCGCACGGTCAATCCGTTCCTCGACCAGTACGCAGGACGCCGACACCAGCAATAACATGCCCACGGCAAGGAGATCCAGCAGACGACGATAACATTTTGTAGACATCATATCAGATCCTCGCGAATCCCGATCTCGCCCGATTGCGATCAGTTAAGTTTATGTTATATAGTTTTTTTGCTTCGTGGTGGCAACCGAAAACTGCTTTGAACATATGACGCGCTTTTCTGAACGCTTGACAGGGAAAACGGCACCGACGGATCGCCATGTGGATTCTTTCATCAGCATCGACAGAATAGGCTTGCGTCAATAACGGAAAGTTCGGTTTTTAGCAGGTTGGGTTGAGTCCGAACTGCAATGTTGGGTTTCGTACCTCAACCCAACCTACGAAAAACAAGCATTTAGCACGATATAATTTCAAGGGCGAAACCCAACAAGTCGAATAGACGAGTTTTCGTTCAATCACCAAGTTAGAGCTAAAATGCCTCCTAAAATCCGGAAGCCATCCGCCTGGGGCCCCAGCTGGGCCTCAGACGGATTTTTAAGACAGTTTTAGCGCCGTTTGTGCATGAGCATGCGAGCCTCATCCCGGGTGATGGTCCCGTCTTCAATTCCTTTTTCAATCAGCTTGCTCATAAGTTCGCGCCGTTTGTTGCGATTGTCCATTTTGGCAAGAATTTCTTTTTCCTGTGCCGGTGTAATACTTCCGTCGGCAACCGCCTGTTGAATCCGCGCTCGTTCTTTAGCCTGCATTGCGTCACGAAATTCCTGGCGGTCAATGATTAGCTCCTGCATCACGCCACGCAGGCCCTGATCTTTGAGTTTGAGCTGAATGGCTTCTACCGATTGCCCTGTCAACTCTGAAAGTACTTGAACCCGCAAGTTTTTTTGCTGGTACCCGGCCAGCAGCTGCAGGCCGTAGCCTTTATGGTGTTGTTTAAATCCGTGACCTTTGCGGTGGCCGGTTCGTTGGCTGTCGGCAAGTGCCAGGCCGGAAAAAATGATGCCGACGATTAGAACGCAACTGATGATGGTGTGTTTCTTTTTCATGATAACCTCCTTAAAGTTTGTTATTATGTTATAAAAATGATGCCATTTAACAGAACGCTCCGTGACCTCTGTTTCTAAGATAACAGTTAATTGTGGCGAAAATATGAAGAAAAAGTGTGGAGATTATAGAGATTCTATAAAAACGTATTTTTGATCCGGCCGCTTATGTTCGATTCTGGATAAAATTGTTTTTGGTGCATTATAGGAATCAATTGTGGAGAAAATGTGAAGAACCGATGTAAAGTTTGTGAAGCAAGCGGTATGAAATTGAAATTCATCGTAAACTATATTAATAAGATGGTAGCAATCAAAATAAATGTCATTTGAAAAACCGATGAGATTCAAACTTGCTTATAAAATTTTTGCAACCCTTACCTTAACGTCGCTTTTGGTTGTGACCCTTATGGTCGGACTTATAAAGTTTTATGTTGCCCGCAATTTTGCGGATTACGTCAACCGATCTCTGCTGGAGCGTTACAGCCAGGTCGCAGACGCTTTGGCCGTCGAATATAAAACCCGCAGGAGCTGGCAGGAAATCAAGGATTATCCGGGACGCTGGCAGGAAATCCTGCGAACCGGCCTGCTGCAAAAAGATTTTGATCCTGACAATGGGCCCCCGCAGCCTCCCGATTCAGAAAACAAGGGATTCAGCGGCCGAACTCAGGACAGACCGTCTCCGGGGCCTTCCAGGCGTATTCAGCGATTGGCCCGCCGGCTGGCGCTTTTTGATACTGATAGGCACCACATTGCCGGCGGGCGCTCCAGGGTTGCACATGACGGCTTTACCCTGCAGGCGATTACCGTCGATGGTCAAACGGTTGGCTGGTTAGGCCTTTACAAAAAAGAACATCTGGCCAACCCTCTGGCGGTTGGATTCTTAAGCCAACAATCCCATATGCTATATGTGATCGGCGGCGGCATTCTGCTGCTGACCGCTGTGGTGACGTTTCTTTTGTCCAGACACCTTTTGGCGCCTGTCGACAAGCTCATGGCCGGAACCCAGGCAATAATGTCGCGTCGCTTTGATACCCGCATCGAGGTTGAGTCCAAGGATGAACTGGGGCAGCTGGCCGCCGATTTTAATACCATGGCGCAAACTCTCGAAAGTTATGAGCACATGCGCCGGCAATGGATATCCGATATTGCACATGAACTCAGGACGCCCCTGTCGATTCTGCGTGGCGAGATCGAAGCCCTGAAAGACGGGGTCAGAGAAGTCAACCGCGATACCCTTAATTCACTGTTGGCGGAAGCCAGGCACCTGACCAAGATCGTAAACGACCTTCACGAACTTTCGCTTGCCGATACCGGAGCGCTCTCAGTTAAAAAAACTCCGGTCGATCCTGCGGCGATTTTAAAGGAGACCCTCGGCCATTTCAAACAGGATTTCGCTAATCGTCAGATTGCGATAGAAAATAACCTGGAAAATCAACCTCCTATCCACATTATCGGCGATGCCGACCGCCTGCAGAAGCTTTTTTCAAACCTGGTGGAAAACACCTTGCGTTATGCGGATGCTCCCGGCATATTGAAGATCGGGCAGGCGTTCACCGCAAACCGATCGATATTGTTTTTTGAGGATTCCGGACCCGGTGTCCCGGAAGGCGCGTTGGACCACCTATTTGATCGGCTGTATCGGGTGGATCGGTCGAGAAGCCGCACCCAGGGCGGCAGCGGGCTGGGCCTGAGTATCTGCAAGAGCATCGTAAACGCCCTCGGTGGAGAAATCCGGGCCACCAATGGTAATTCGGGCGGGCTTCGAATCGAGGTTGAACTTCCGCATACTGGATAAAAATATAGGACCCATGACCAGCAGACACATTCTTATTGTCGAAGACGAGGAGAAAATCGCCAG
>JBAVYC010000250.1:0-2486 GCA_049698595.1 Desulfobacterales bacterium
GGAAGCAGGGCCCACATGTAGAGTTTCATATAAGCGCCGCCTCTTGCCAAAAAACGGCCAGTCTGATCGGAAAAGAAACTCTGAAAAAGAGAATATCGAATATCGAATCATGAATATCGAATGTCGAAGGAATGTATTTCATCTATATTATAAAAAGATGGAGCGCAGCGGTTCCACCCTTCGTAATTCTGCGGTTCGATATTCGATATTCTGCGGTTCACTGTTTAATCCAGGCCGCCGAAGCCGGCAGTCTAAGCATCAAGAAATCGGGCCATCTGGCTGCAGGTTCATATGAGTTCCGGTAAACGAGACATCGATGGCAGGCTCTTTGACCAATGGCCTGAAAAGTATGACCGCTGGTTTGAAACGCCCATTGGCGCTCTGGTTAAAAAATACGAGAGCGAACTTTTTTTAGACCTGTTGCAGTCCCGTCCGGGAGAAAGTATTCTGGATGTCGGTTGTGGAACGGGCGTATTCACACTGGATATACTGGCCTCCGGTTCGCGCGTGACGGGACTCGACGTTTCCATACCGATGCTCAAGCGGGCCGGACACAAAACGGAGGGATATCCTTTCCGGGGTGTTGCCGGTGATATGTCGTTTCTGCCGTTTGTCGATGAATGCTTCGATAAGGTCGTCTCCATGACCACCTTGGAATTTGTTGCAGACGGCAGGGAGGCTGTCGCAGATTTATTTCGTGTGACCAGAAAAGGAGGCGTAGTTGTCGTAACAACCCTCAACAGCTTAAGCCCCTGGGCCGCACGCCGGAAAAAGGCGGCCGCCAAAGGGCACTCACTTTTTGAGCGAATGATATTCAGATCTCCGGATGAGTTGCGCGCCCTTGCTCCGGTTGAAGGTCTTGTGAAGACAGCCATACATTTTCAAAAAGACGATGATCCTGCGAAGGCCCCCGGGATTGAACATGACGGGCAACGAAGAGACCTTGACACGGGGGCCTTTTTGGCAGCCAGATGGGAAAAACCCATTACACAAATTGAAGATTGAAGATTGTAAATTGAATATTTAAGGTGGAAAGAAATGATTACAGATAAATTTATTCGCGAGCTGGAAGAAATCGTGGGCAAAGCGCATGTGTCGGTTTCACGCGCCAATACCGAACTATATTCCTATGATGCCTCTCTGGCCAGGGGCAAACCCGGGGTTGTGGTTTTTCCTGGAGACAGCCGGGAGACCGCACGGATAGTGCGTGCCGCTCATCGCGCGGGCATTCCTTTTGTACCCCGCGGATTTGGGACCAATCTTTCGGGCGGTACGATTGTGACGGTCGAGGGATTGGTCGTGTGTTTGTCACGTCTCAACCGCATCCTGGGAATTTATCCCGAGGGCCGTTATGCCGTGGCTCAGCCGGGGGTGACAAACTTGGAGCTGCAAGATGCCCTGGCCACCATAGGATTCTTTTATGCGCCCGATCCGGCCAGTCAAAAAGTGTCCACTCTCGGCGGGAATGCCGGAGAAAATTCCGGAGGACCCCGATGCCTGAAATACGGAGTGACGACCAACCATATCCTCGGAATGGAAATGATAATGCCGGACGGTGAGACCGTTCGTACCGGTGGTGCCGCCCTCGATCCACCGGGCTATGATTTGCGGGGAGTGGTCGTGGGCGGGGAGGGCACCCTGGGCGTCGTTACGGAAATCACCGTGCGTATTCTGCCGTTGTCCGAATCCATTATCACCATGCTTGCCACCTACGATTCGATTGCCGATGCGGCCCGATCCGTGTCCGATATCATTTCTGCCGGAATTCTCCCCACCACCCTGGAGATGATGGACGCGATGATCATCAAAGCGGTGGAGGACAGCTATGCTTGCGGCTATCCCCGGGATGCCGCCGCGGTTCTTATCATTGAAGTCGAAGGACCGAGTGCCGGCCTCAAAGAGCAGGCGATGCGTATCCAGGAAATATGCATGCAGACAAACTGCCGCGATATTCAGGAAGCCAAAAACAACGAGGAGCGCAACCGGCTATGGCAGGGTCGGCGCGGGGCCTTCGGTGCGGTTGCCCGCTTGGCACCGAATTATCTGGTCAATGACGCGACGGTGCCGCGCACCAAGTTGCCCGAGGCCCTGGCCAAGGTGGCCGAAATAACAAAAAATTATAACTGTGAACACGGCAACGTCTTCCATGCCGGTGACGGAAATCTGCATCCCCTTTTATTGTTTGATTCCAGGGACAGCGACCAGTTGCACCGGGTTGAAAAAGCCGGTTGGGAAATCATGGAGGCCTGCGTCAAACTGGGCGGGACCATATCCGGCGAGCACGGCATCGGTCTTGAGAAACAGGAAGCCATGCGCCTGGTTTTTTCCGAAGATGATTTCAACGCCCAGCGGGCCCTCAAACGTGCCTTTGATCCCGATAATGTCCTTAATCCCGGAAAGGTGATTCCGCCGCCGAAAGATGCCGGCCCGGATGGGAAACCGCCGGCGCCGACGCTTCTGGAGGAGGTTCGAGGTGTCTCCGGCAA
>JBAVYC010000251.1:0-1870 GCA_049698595.1 Desulfobacterales bacterium
CATTGGACTTATACATCATTCTTATTTCCTGTCAAGGCTAACCGGAAACTCAGTGGCGGCGATTAAGCGTCCACTGAAGTGTCTTGTCATATCCTTTGTCACCGAACGGAAGTAGCTTTTCAACCCAAAGCTCTTCGAGAGTATGAAAATACTCGCAACCGCATACCGGACATTTCATAGGGAGTGCCTCCTCTGAAATATTATCAATTTTTTGCCATGTTATTTAGGCAACTAAGGGGTATGGTTGAGATTGTCTAACAACGCCCATTCCAGAAACTGCGCATAAACCTGCCAGGAACTCTCCCCGTATCCGCCGGCCATCAAGTAGGCCTTTGGTATACTCCGATCCTTCAGAAAATTATATACTAGAATATCTCGTTGCATCATTTGCTCAAGTGATAATTTCAGATCAGCTGTGGAAGGCAATTCATCTTTTTCATAAGGATCAACACCGGAAACGACTACCGCAAGGTCGGGCCGCGAGAAGCTGTTGAGCTTGTTGAGTCCTTCCCGCAGTCTGGAAACGTATAGATGATCTTCCCCCCGGGCCATGGGAATATCGATGTCACTGTCTATAAAGGACGGATTCAGGTTGCCGGCGCGATCATATTTTTCACCATCCAGAGGCCAACCGTGGGCCATGTGGATGCTCAGTGTCGTAATGCTGTCATCACCCCGCGTGAGGGCCGCCGTTCCGTCTCCCTTATGGGCATCCGTGTCGATGACCCAGGCGGTTCGGATGCGGTTTTCGGCTTGCAGCTTACGGATGGCGATGACTATATCGTTGATGGGGCAGAAGCCGGCCCCATGACTGTGCTGGGCGTGGTGCATGCCGCCATTAAACGCGAAACAATAATTCTTATCCAGGGCCACCCGGCAGCACTGTACCGTGCTTGCGACCGTGGCAAGGGTCCGATCAAACAAGCGGGTGAGAGGGAATGTCGCCTTATCCGGGTCATAACGATAATAATTGCCGTGTTCATCGATCAACTCGAAAGTCCGGATAATCTCCTTTTCCAGTTCGGTAGAGTATAATTTATCAACATATTCTCTGGAATGCACCCGCAGGAGATCTTCTTTGGTGATCTGCGCTTCAATTTTTGAGATATGCCATTGATCGATTTTGGGGCCCAAAAGTTTGTGGGATTTTAAAAATTCAAATGCTTTCACGGCTCGGCTGGCAAGCACCGGAATCTGGATGCCAAACTCAATCAGGCCCTCATTCCGGTTTTCATCGTATAGGATCATGGTTGGCTCCATCCCGATGTTCCTACGTTGGGGGCCCTATTGGCGCCTATCGGGATTTATCTGCTGACAACATGCTTTAATGAACGTAAGGTGTCAGCAATTAAAAAATTTCAAATAACAAAACACAAATACCAAACAAATCACAATGACCGAAATTCAAAATTCCAAACAATTGGCTTTTGATCTTATTTGAGATTTTGATATTGAGATTTGGAATTTATTTGTCATTTGGTTCTTGTAATTTGTTATTTCCGGTTTGTATGGGTTAGATATTTACAGTTCCAATTTTGGCATTGACAACTGCCCTTCAGGGGTCACTTTTTCCGGGCGTAGTCTCGGAAAAAGCTTAGGCCCTTAGTTGTTATTTTTGTGCATCTTGTGGCAAAATATTTTTATAGCGAGATTTTCTTCATCTTCAAACGATTGAAGATTAAATAATGCTATTGCCGGCAAGCCAGGACCGGATATTTGACAAACACGATAGACGCATCGTTGCCATGATAGCCCCGGGCTTTTTTGATCGCTTCTTCAACGGTCTTGGCCGTCTCGAATCCCAACACCTGGTGAATCGATGCGGGATTCTCGGCACCGGCGACGATAACCCGGGCGGCATGCTGCAGAC
>JBAVYC010000252.1:0-1704 GCA_049698595.1 Desulfobacterales bacterium
GTCTCGAGACGATCGATCGGGCACTTCAGATACTCGGCTGCTAACTCTTTCAGCACACCTTTGGCCTCGGCCGCGGCTTCACGCAAGAAAACCCCGAACTGTCGAGTCGACCTCGATCCAACGGTCCTATTGTCCCAGGGGCAAAGGTCCGTATCACCCATGAGGATATCCACTGCGTCGTAAGAAACGCCGAGTTCGTCCGCCAGCATCTGCGGCAAAGAAGTAATGATTCCCTGCCCCATTTCGATCTTGCCCGTCAGGCAAAGCACCTTTTCATCTGTTCCGATTCGCAAAAATGCATTAAAATCCACAGGGATGTTAGCAGCACCCCACCCGACACGCGGTGTCCGGGCCAAGGCCAGGGGATTCCCGACGGTAAGGGAGACTAAAATGCCGCCACTTAAAATCCCCAGGCGTTTCAGGAACTCGCGGCGACTGATCTCTACGGGCGACGATGGTTGGCCCAAGGCCTCAGCTTTACTATTTTCGGAGTTCATTTTATTTCACTCCTTTCATTTCCCGGGCTGCGGTCTGAATAGCCTCGACAATGCGAACGTGAGCGCCGCACCGGCAAAGATTATTATCCATCTCCGCAATTATGTCATCCTGGGTCGGGGACGGGTTCTGCGACAAAAGGCCATGGGCCTTTATAATCATTCCAGGTGTGCAGAATCCGCATTGGAGTGCATCGTGTTTAATGAATGCCTGCTGCAGGGGATGAAGCTGTCCGTCTTTTTCCAGCCCTTCGATTGTCACAACCTCAGACCCTTCAACCGATTTGACCGAGACTTGACAGGATCGAATGGGCTCCTGGTCTACCAGAACCATGCACGCCCCACATTCTCCTTCGCCGCAGCCGTACTTGGTCCCGGTCAGACCCAGGTCCGTACGAAGAACCCATAGCAGTGCCCGATCCGGATCAACCGCGATACTTACAGGTTTATCATTCAGCCGAAACTCAATCGTTTCCATCGTCAACTTGCTCCTTTCATCAAAGACTCTCAAAAGAATTATACCAATAAATTTGACTTGATAATTCCCTGCAGCTTCCTGTTGGGTTGTCTATTCGGTTGAAAAAATCAGATATACTGAGAGTAACCACGTTTCGGGCAACGTTGTGATATCTAAAGAATCTGAACGAAATTTGGTGCGATTTCAGAGCCGGGGTTTGCCATAATCCTAACTTGGCTAAAAATACAGGTTTCAAATGGATATCATAAAAATTTAGGTAATGTCAAATTTTCAGATTGATAGCAGCTAACTGCAATTCAGCCTTACGACCAGCGCTCAAAGATATCTTAAACATTTTCAACCATTGAAAAATATAGCTTTTTTGGAGAGATACAACGGCTTTAAAAAACTGCAAAAATGATAGGTTATGGTTGGATTTCTTACTCGTTTTAGGCTTCATCTGGTTCTCCTTTCAGATTTGATGATTATAACCTAAAACCGTCTCTATTCTATACCTTTAATCTTTCCACTTCCCTTTGAAACGCTACAATCGTGACGTGAGTTTTTCAATTTTGTTTGTGTCGCTATTTGTAAAACTGCCCTCGCAGTTTTGCGTGAGGATTCCGACAAGAAATGTGCTATTGATATAGAAAGGATTAAAGATAATTCAAACTATCGGCGGCAACATCATACCAACGATCAGCGTAACTTTTCCCCCCGCTCGGATAATCAGCTCCGTACTGTGGCTGGTAA
>JBAVYC010000253.1:0-5671 GCA_049698595.1 Desulfobacterales bacterium
GTCCGGAACCTGAAGCCGCCGGCATCGAGGAACAGGGGCTCGGCTGGAAGAGCAGCTTCGGCAGCGGCAAAGGCGGCGATACGATCAGCAGCGGCATCGAGGGCGCCTGGAAGCCGAACCCGACCCAATGGGACATGGGCTATCTGAACGTGCTGTTCAAATACGAGTGGGAACTGGTCAAGAGCCCGGCCGGTGCGAATCAGTGGCTGGCCAAGGATGTGGACGAAGAGGACATGGTGGTTGACGCCCATGACCCGTCGAAGAAGCATCGGCCGATGATGACCACGGCGGACCTCTCCCTTCGATACGACCCGATTTACGAGCCGATCGCGCGGCGCTACCAGCAAAACCCCGAGGAGTTCGCGGACGCGTTTGCCCGGGCGTGGTTCAAGCTGACCCATCGTGACATGGGCCCCCTCTCGCGCTATCTCGGCCCGGAGGTACCGTCAGAGGAACTGATCTGGCAAGACCCGGTGCCCGCAGGCGATCATGAGCTGATCGACGAAAAAGACATCGCCGACCTCAAGGGCAAAATCCTCGCCTCGGGACTGTCTGTCTCCCAACTGGTCTCGACCGCCTGGGCGTCGGCGTCCACGTTCCGCGGCTCCGACATGCGCGGCGGGGCCAACGGGGCACGCCTTCGTCTCGCGCCGCAAAAGGACTGGGAGGTCAACCAGCCCGAGCAGCTTAAGACGGTGCTGGGGACCCTCGAAGGAATCCAAAAGGCGTTCAACAGCGCGCAGGCCGGCGGGAAGCGGGTGTCGCTCGCCGACATGATCGTTCTGGGTGGATGTGCGGGTGTCGAGCAGGCTGCCAAGAACGCCGGTCACGAGGTGACCGTTCCCTTCGCGCCGGGACGTACGGATGCCTCGCCGGAGCAGACCGACGTGCTGGCGTTCGCCCCACTCGAACCGGCTGCAGACGGGTTCCGTAACTACCTCAAAACCAAATACGCCGTATCGGCAGAGGAATTGCTGGTTGATCGGGCACAACTGCTGACGCTGACCGCGCCTGAGATGACGGTTCTTGTTGGCGGAATGCGCGTCTTGAATGCCAACTTTGGACAGTCCCCGCACGGCGTCTTCACCCGGCGGCCAGAGACGCTTACCAATGACTTCTTCGTGAATCTGCTTGATATGAGCACGACGTGGAAGGCAACCTCGGAAGACGACGACGTGTTCGAGGGTCGTGATCGCGCAACGGACGAACTCAAGTGGACCGGTACCCGTGTCGACCTCATCTTTGGTTCGAACTCCCAACTCCGGGCCCTGGCGGAAGTCTATGGCAGCGAAGACTCCCAGGAGAAGTTCGTGTCCGACTTTTTGGCGTTGTGGAACAAGGTCATGAACCTTGACCGCTTCGACCTTGCCTGATCGTGGCATAAACGTCTACGAGGGCTTCTGAAGCGTATTCTGAACTCCAAATCGGATGATCAGGAAGCGATAGCCGCCACGAATTGACGGATGTTTTGAACGCTCACGGAGGCTATTAGCAACATATGAGCGCGGCGTTTCAATACAATCTGAAACGCCGCCCTTTCAACGGACCATTCGAGTCTCTATGGTTCAAGGAACCGCCGCTAAAAATCAGTGGCAATGCCGATCGGTACCATCACCGAGAAGGCAATCACAAACAACACGATAGCAATTAGAAAGGTGGAGGAAGTGGTAGAGAAGAAATTCAAACATGTATGCGAATGCACCAACTGCGGCAATGAAGCTGAAATGGTTGTCACCTGCACATTGGCCGACGAAAGCGCCGAGGAGGTTGTGCCAAAAGTTGTGCCAAAAAAGGAGGGCAAAACCAAAGGTCATGCAGTTTGTGCACACTGTGGTGGTGAAGCCGACATCTGGCTCGATGTATAGTCTGTCGATGGCCGCCATGTAACCTTTTTGAACAAAGAGGAAATTGACAATTAAAAAAGGAGGTATTTATGGCAGAAGAAGTGGCAGTCGGGTGTGCCCGACCAACCGGTGGTCCAGTGGGAGAACCGGTCAAAGAGGCTGCGGAGGAAAAAAACAAACCCGTTGAAAAGGAGATATCAATGATTCATGTGGGAGAAAAAGTGCCCGATTTCGTGGCACCGGGATACCAACAGGGGAAATTCATCAACGTTAAATTGTCCGACTACCTGGGGAAGTGGACCCTGCTCTGTTTTTACCCGGGTGATTTCACCTTTGTCTGAGCGACCGAGCTCTCGGCGGTCGCCGAAAAATATCCGGAGTTTCAGAAGCTTGGCGTAGAGATCTTTTCCATGAGCATCGACAGTATGTTTGTTCATAAAATGTGGGATGACCACGAGTTGTCCAAGATGGTGGACGGCGGCGTTCCCTTTCCGATGCTGTCCGATGCCGCTGGCAAAATTGGAAGATTGTTCGGTGTTTTCAATGAAGCTGCAGGTGTAGAAAACCGGGGCCGATTCATTATCGATCCCGATGGTGTTTGCCAGGGATATGAGGTGTTGACCCCGCCGGTGGGACGTAATGTCCAGGAAACCCTGCGTCAGGTACAGGCCTTCCAGCTCGTTCGGGAGACCAAGGGCGCAGAAGCCACGCCCTCCGGCTGGCGACCGGGAAAAAAAACCCTCAAACCCGGACCGGAACTGGTCGGCAACGTCTGGAAGGAATGGAAAACGGAGATGGCTTTCGATTAGTCTTTGAAAACAACCAGTTTTTGGGGGTCATTCCGATGGACGGTCATCTCCGCAGCCATCGGACGGGCCCCCTGAACTTTGGACAAAGGAGCAGTGTATGTATTTCAATCAGATTTCTGTTGACGGCATGGGTTGCCTTTCCTATGTCATCGGCTGCCCCCGGGCCAAGGCTATGGCCGTCGTGGACCCCAAGCGGGACGTACAGGATTACCTCACCGTTGCCAGGGAGGAGGGCATGCAGATCACCCACGTGTTTAACACCCATCTGCATGCCGATCACGTCAGCGGAGACCAGGAGCTGCAGCTGGCCACGGGAGCGGATATCTATATTCATGAAAGCGCTCCGGTGGAATACAGGCACAAGGCGCTTAAGGAGGGCGATACCTTCGAGCTGGGCACCGCCAAAATCGAGGTGCTGCACACCCCGGGGCATACGCCCAATTCGATCTCTCTGCTGGTCACGGACAGGGCCCGTTCCGATGAACCTCAGATGCTGCTGACCGGCGACCTGCTCTTCGTGGGGGATATCGGCCGGCCGGATCTACCCGGGGCTGAAATCCTCGATGAACAGGTGCAAAAGCTCTATCAGAGCCTGTACGTCAAGCTGGCCGACTACCCGGATCATCTGGAAATATTTCCGGCCCATGGTGAAGGTTCCCTTTGCGGGCGGGGAATGAGCGCCAAGAAGAGTTCTACCCTCGGCTATGAACGGCGGGCCAACCCCATGCTGGGATTTCCATCTTTCGAGGCTTTCAAGGCCGAGGTCATGTCGGCCTTTCCAATGCGCCCCAAAAGCTTTTCACACATCATCCAGACCAACCTGCAGGGAGCAGCCACACTGGACGCCTGTCCCATCGACAAGAGCCTGATCCCCAAGCAGTTCGAGGAGATGATGGCCGACGGGGCCGTGATCATCGACGCCCGTGATTCGGCGGCTTTCGGCGGATTCCACATTCCGGGCAGCATCAACATCGGGTTCGAAAAGCAGCTGGCCAACTGGGTTGGCATGGTGGTGGATCCCAACGCGGAAATCATTCTGGTGGTAGATGACCGGGAGGACTATGACCGTATGGTCACCGAACTGCACCGCATCGGTTACGATCTGATCTTCGGCTACCTCTCCGGGGGCATCATGGCCTGGCTGATGAGTGGACGGGCCGTGGAACAACTGGAACAGACCTCCCCTCAGCAGTTGAAATCGCAGCTGGAAAAGAGCAAAATTCGCATCATCGATGTGCGCACACCGGCCGAATGGAGTGGCGGTCGGATCAAGTGGGCCGAGCATTTCCCCTTGTCCGACATCCTCGAAGATAAATTACCCAAGGCAGAAAAGGATGAAGAGCTGGTGCTACAGTGCGGCAGCGGTTATCGATCCAACATTGCGGCGAGCATCATGAAACAGGCGGGGTATGCCAACGCGAAATCTCTGGCCGGCGGCATCTTTGCTTGGTCCAATGCAGGCTTTCCGGTTGTATCGAACTGAAGGGCTCATTCACGGCGGTGTGTTGCAAGCACGATGCACAGCAGCACCAAAACCCGGGTTAACCTAAAAAAACTGTCAAACTCCGGTAAAAAGAATTTGATCTGAATCATTGATTCCCACATGAGGGTTGGGGGTCAAATTTACGATTGACCTTTTCTCGATAAGAAGCTGGCGGACAAATTCTTTATCCTTTTCCCTGTAGGCTGCAAGCTGGACAACAAGGGGGCGATCTTCATTCCAGGCGGGCTCGTTTATCAGGATGTGGACGAAAAGCAGATATCCTATGATCCTTTGGGATCGCTGAATGAAACTATTTTTCGGGAAAAGATCCGTGCGAGCATGCAATACGACAACGCCACCCTTTTGTTCCCGGATGGGCTGGCCAACAGTGTCAACCTGGACAGCGGCTTTTTCACGCGGGCCGCCCGACGCATCTACACCTTCAAAACAGCGGCCTTCAACCGTAAAATAAAAATCGGCCGTAAGATTCCCATCGATATCGACCTTGAACGAATCGCGGACCGGGCCCGCGAACGCTGTCAGATCGAATAGGATTCAGATAAAATGAGGTCTGGAGGGTATATATAGGTTTCGAGCAGTTTTTTTCAGTGTTCGAATGCAAATTATCTGGGTATCAACAGCTTCCAATTGACGCTGTCCGGATCTTTAAATGTGAAATTTGGCTGCCCCTTGGTCTTCTCAGGATGTTTCTGCTGGAAGCAATGATCCTCCTCAAGCATTAAATTCCACATGGTCATCTTCACGGCATTTCCCTGCTTCTCTTCCTCATCGCGGGTATTGTGCTGAAGGATAAGGCTGATATCATTGCCGTCATGATCCGTAAAACTCCATTTCCAGGCAATCATGATGTGAAACGGGTCTCCGCGCCATTCATCCGGCTTGCCTATATTAGCCTTGTATCGCTCTAAAAGCTCATCGAAAAATTTTTTAGAATTGTCGGCATATTTGAATTTTAGTCTGACGATCCGCGACGGCTCGATACAGGTACCGTAGGTCACCAACCCGGTTTTAAATCCTTTAATCGCTTTAGCTTCAACCTCTTTCAGGCTTTTAAGATAACGGGTGGCAAGAACGGTATCCATCTCCACCTGATCTTTAAACTCATTGATGCGGCCGCCCAGAACAAAGCCGGCGAGTTCGTGGGGTGCGTCTGCCCGTGCGATAATCGGGCTGCATAAGGTCAGCAACGATATTGCATAAATGACAAACTTTTTATTAGACTTTCTTCCTTTATAAACTTCCCCTTTTCTTGTCATCAGGCATCTCCTTCTCATATTTGACCTTTGTCAGTTAGCCGGTTAATTTTAACTTTGCATGCCCAGCCAAATATTACAATGCAGGATAACGTGTATTCAGATTGATTTTTATATGTATTTTGGGTGGGTGGCCGAATTCTGTCTCATTGGGGTCTGATATACACGGGATTGTCCTTCCCGTTTCTATGTCATACTTAACAGTTGACATTAAAATAAATGATATACTGTATTGAATTTTCCCGATTCAAAGGGTAGATA
>JBAVYC010000254.1:0-2042 GCA_049698595.1 Desulfobacterales bacterium
GCCAGAGGGATTTTGATAATTTGCGGGCACTTGAGGAAATGGAGATCGAGCGCCGAACCGACACCGATGTGAATAAACTGGTTTCCGGTGAAGCCGGGCTAGTGGAAGCCATTCTATCACCGCAAACAACCCTGGAAGGCAAGACCCTGCGCCAAATCAATTTTCGTGAAAAATTTGGTTTGAATGTGTTGGCTCTGTGGCGCAAAGGACGGGCTTACCGGTCAAATTTGAGGGATATGGAACTGCGGTTCGGTGATGCCCTGCTGTTGCTCGGCCCACGGCCCAAGTTGCAGTTGCTGGGCCGTGAACCGGATATTATTGTTCTGACGGAGACCGCCCAGGAGGAATTGCTTACAGAAAAGATGAAATTCTCCATCCTGATTATGGTGGCTGTTTTGCTACCGGTAATTTTGGGATGGGTTCAGATATACATCGCGGCTGTGATCGGCGCCGCACTGATGGTTCTCGTCGGCTGTCTGAGTATGAAAGAAGCCTATCTCCAAATTGAATGGAAAGCAGTCTTTCTGATTGCCGGAATGCTGCCGCTGGGCACCGCATTGGATCAGACCGGGGCGGCCAAGCTAATTGCCGATGGGGTTGTTGCGCTGGTCGGACCTTACGGACCCAACGCAGTGATGCTGGGCCTGGTTATGTTAACATTTCTGGCAACCTGCTTTGTGCCCACCGCCGCCCTGGTGGTGCTCATGGCACCGATTGCGCTGAACACATCAGCCAATATGGGATTATCACCTTTTGGCTTGATGATGGCCATTGCCATGGCGGCATCGGCCAGTTTTATGACGCCCGTATCCCATCCGGCCAACATCCTGGTAATGGGCCCGGGTGGCTACCGCTTTGCGGATTACCTTAAAGTCGGCGGACTGTTGACCCTGGTGATCCTGGTGGTTTTGATGGTGGTGATGCCGGTTTTTTGGCCGCTGGTACCCTGACGCCGGTACTACCCTAATTGAGCGATACTGTATTAGGGGGTATTGGGTAGTGGGTATTCGGTATTGGTGTTTATCTGAAATCGGGGTACAAGCTAGTTCGCTTCGCTTAAAATTGGAATAATGGAGGTTTTCAATGAGCGATTACTATGAAAAACTCGGTGCTTTTTATCTCGGCAAAGAATACGATCTGGATTCACACACACTTAAAGAGGATATCGTTCTATACGATTCCAAAGATCTCAATACCCATGCCGTTATTATCGGCATGACCGGCAGCGGGAAAACCGGTTTGGGTGTCGCTCTTCTGGAAGAGGCCCTGATCGACAACATTCCGATTATCGCCATCGATCCCAAAGGGGACCTGCCCAATTTACTGTTGAACTTTCCGGAGTTGCAACCGGATGATTTCCGGCCCTGGATAAACGAACAGGATGCCCTCAACCAGGGCCTTACCCCCGAGAAATATGCAGCCCGGCAGGCGCAAATGTGGCGTAAGGGACTGGCACGCTGGGGCCAGGAACCCGAACGGGTCGCGCGCCTCCGTTCCGCGGCGGAATATGCTGTTTATACGCCCGGCAGCAGCGCCGGTCTGCCGGTGAGCGTGCTGAGAAATTTTTCGCCGCCGCCACCGGCGATTCTGGACGATACCGATTTGCTGCGTGAACGCATTCAAACAACGGCTACCGGACTTTTAGCCCTCATCGGCATTGAGGCCGACCCGCTTACCAGCCGGGAGCACATTCTGCTGGCCAACTTGTTTGAAAATGTCTGGACCCAGGGCAAGGCCCTTGACCTGGCCGGACTGATACATGCGGTCCAGGCGCCCCCTTTTGAACGCATCGGGGTGATGGATCTCGAATTTTTTTTCCCCGCCAAAGACCGACTCGCACTGGCCATGCGGATCAATAACCTGCTGGCGGCTCCGGGATTTGAATCCTGGATGGAAGGCGACCCATTGGATATCGGGCGTCTGCTGCACACCCCCCAGGGTAAGCCGCGTGCGTCTATTTTTACCATAAGTCATCTTTCAGATGCGGAACGTATGTTTTTCGTTACCATGCTGCTAAACGAGATTCTGGGATGGATGCGAAC
>JBAVYC010000255.1:0-2867 GCA_049698595.1 Desulfobacterales bacterium
GACCGATGCAGTTTGTGCAGGGCAAGGGGCACTGGAATGGTGCCTTAATGGCCGCCGAGGAAATCAATGCCAGGGGAGGCGTCAAGGTCGGCGACAAAAAGATGAAAATCGAGCTGGTGAAAGCCGACTCGAATGAATTTTTAAATGTCACCGATGCCACCAATGCCATGGAGCTGCTGATGACCAGGGAAAAGGTGGATTTTGTCGTGGGCGGTTTCAGGAGCGAGGCGGTTCTGGCCATGCAGGATATTGCCATGGACTACAAAAAAATATTTATCGGCTGCGGGGCCGCCCATCCCGAACTCTGTACCCGAGTCGCCAAAGATTATGATACCTACAAATACTTTTTCCGGGGAACGCCCTTTAATTCCAGCTTCCTGGTCAGAACTGCGTTCATTCACATGGCCACCGTGGCCGGCATCATGAAAGCAACCTTGAACATCCCCAAGATAAGAGTCGCCGTGGTGGCCGAAAAGGCCATGTGGGCGGATCCCCTGATACCTGCGGCCGAAGGGTTCATCCCCAAACTGGGCCACGAGATTTCCGGTATCTGGCGCCCTTCACCCGTGGCCACGGATGTGGCTGCAGAGCTTTCGGCCATTCAGCGGGCCGACACCCATGTTATTTTAACCTTCTTTTCATCTTCGGTCGGGATTCCCTTTGCCCGGCAGGCCGGTGAACTTAAAATACCCGCGGCGCTGGTCGGCATCAATGTCGAAGCCCAGAAGGATGGTTTCTGGCAGGCCACCCAGGGCAACGGCAACTATGTGATGACACTGAATACCTATAACCGAAATGTCGAGGTCAATGAACTGACCAAACCCTTCCTGGACACCTATGTCAAAAGGTTCGGTGAGACGCCGGAGTATACTGCCGACACCTATGCAGCGATCATTTACAGTATTGTGCCGGTGATCGAGATGACCGGCACGCTCGATTCAGATCGACTCGTCAAAGTGATGGAAACGCGCGAGTATAAGGTGCCTGGGGGAACGGTCGCGTATCTCAAAGATGATCAGGGCCGACCGCTGCATGATCTGAAGTGGGGTCCGGGTTATCTAACCAGCCTGGGGGTTCAATGGCAGGACGGCGAGCAGGTCGGCGTTTGGCCGAACAAATGGAAAGCCGCCGAGGGCGCCCCTGAAGTTACGTATAAGGGGATGGTGCCTTACAAGATTGCTCCGTGGATCGTTGAGAAATATAAAAAATAGCTTTATCTCAAAACCGCCCCTTCCTGCTGTTCGGGGAGGGGCCTGATTTATGTTGGTACAGCGAGGTTATATGATACTGGACATCATCATTACCAGCCTGATCAACGGTAGTACCTACGCGCTTTTAGCCATCGGTTTCTCTCTGATATTCGGCGTTGCGCGCATTGTGAACATCGCGCATACGGCATTTTACATGGTGGCCGCTTATTGTATCTATTTTGTGACTTACAATATGGGATATCACCCGATCGTGGGAATGTTGATCGCAGTGCCGTTGGTGACCCTTTTGGGTATGGTCACCTATCGGATATTTATCGCACCTATCAGAGAGCATGAGGCCGCAGTATTAATTGCTACTATCGCCCTGGCCATGGCCTTACAGGAGGTTATGCTGCTTATTTTTTCCGGAGACTACCGCAGTGTGCCTGCTTTGATACAGGGATTTTTTACGATTTTCGATAGAAAGATCTTTTATCAGCAACTGATCACACTTATCGCTGCCCTGGTCATTCTCGGCGCACTCCGGCTCCTGCTCATGCAGACAAAGCTGGGACTGGCTATCCGATCAACGGCCCAGGACCGGGAGGTGGCCAACCTCATGGGAATGAATGAGAGCCGGGTGGCCCTGTATACCGTCGGTATATCCATTGCGCTGGCAGCTTTCACGGGTGCCGTGATCGTGCCGTTGACCATCGTGGAGCCGTTTATGTGGTTGCATCCGTTGATCATGATGATGGCGGTGGTGGTTCTGGGTGGATTGGGCAGCATTAAGGGGAGTTTTTTCGCTGCTTATATTCTGGGATTCGCCGAAGCAGCGGTGGTTTTCCTGATTCCCATGGGATCTTTTCTCAAGGGTTCGGTGGCGCTTTCCATCATGATATTGGTATTGTTAATCCGGCCGGAAGGCTTATTCGGAGTCGCGTTTGAGGAAGAGAGATAGGCATGGATCTAATTCGTTTCTACGTTAGAAAATTAATTACCGTTATAAAAGGCGAGGTCCTCGTTCTCCCCAGTCGCATGGTTGTCGCTTTATTCTTTTTAATATTGCTTGGATTACCGATGATTACGCAGGATCCTTATTTCTTGCGAATTCTGATTTTGACCAGTATATTCGCCATTTTTGCAGCCAGCTGGGATCTGTTGTCCGGTTTCACCGGTCAGATGAATTTTGGTCATGCCCTTTTCTTTGGCGTCGGGGCTTACGGGGCGGCATTGCTGAACCTGCACTTGCACTTACCGCCGTGGGGAAGTATTCCGCTCGGTGCCCTGGCCTCCGTCCTGGCGGGTTTGATTATCGGTATACCCTGTCTGCGCTTGAGAGGCACCTACCTTGCTTTGACCACCCTGGCGTTTCCCATTATTTTAATGGGTATCTTGTTTGCCGTTCCAGAGATTACCGGCGGGGAACTGGGTATATCCGGTATAGATCGCCTCGTTCGGTCCCGGGTTGCTCAGTACTATATTACCGTGGTCGTTATGGTTGTCCTGGTAGTGGTTATGTGGAAAATTACCGATTCCAATATCGGGATTATCTTTCATGCCATCCGGGAGGATGAAGTCGCAGTGCGCGCTTCCGGCATCAACACCACCCGTTACAAGTTGATGGCATTTTGTCTCAGCGGTTTCTTTGCCGGGATCGCCGGTGGATTGTACGCC
>JBAVYC010000256.1:0-1807 GCA_049698595.1 Desulfobacterales bacterium
GATCAAATATTTAAAGGGGGAATCGGAAGCGATTGTCAGGCCGGAAAAGGCCAATCTGATGAAGCGTCACATTGAAAAAACCAAAAAGCTTCCCGAGGCAGACCTTAAAGCCTTGGTTGATTTCCTACTGCGCCAATAATAAGGGAGTCAGCGATAAGAAGTTTTCTGAAAACTTGCGCTTATGATAAAAAAAGATTCCCACCTGTCCGGGGCCATCAAATCCATGGGCCTTGTGTTCTGAGATATCGGAACCAGTCCGATTTACAACTTAACAATAAAGAGGAATGATTTTTCAGGCCAAAACCATGAAGAGAATTAGATATCATGAAAGCGTATAACCATTTGAGATATGATAGGCAATTTGCGGGTTGGCTGCTTGCTTCACTCTTAGTGCTTTTACTACTTCAAAGTTGTGCCGAAATACCCATTACCCATCGCAAGGGATTGCATCTGGTGCCTGAAACGGAATTGTTGAGCATGAGTCTTCAGCAATATGATGACGTGTTGAAAAAAAGCAAGCTGTCCACTGACACTCAAAAAGTGGAAATGGTGCGACGAGTCGGAAATAGGATTGCCAAATCCGCAGAGGCATTTTTAGCCGAAACCGGTCAAAGCGCCCAAATCAAAAACTTCAAATGGGAGTTCAATCTGATCGAAGACGACAAGACCGTCAATGCTTGGGTCATGCCCGGCGGCAAGGCGGCGGTTTATACGGGCATTCTGCCTTACACGCAAAATGAAACCGGTTTAGCAGTGGTACTGGGCCATGAGGTGGCCCATGCGCTGGCCGATCATGGTAACGAACGGATGAGTGAAGCACTTCTGGCGAACATGGGCGGCATGGCACTTTCGGTTGCCCTGTCTCGGCAGCCACAGCAAACGCAACAGCTCTTCATGACGGTATACGGCGCAGGGGCCAACGTGGGATTTTTGCTGCCATACAGCCGTTTGCACGAAAGCGAAGCCGACCGCATCGGGCTGACGCTGATGGCCCGGGCGGGCTATGATCCCCGGGAGGCCATACCATTCTGGGAAAGAATGGACAAACAGGAGGGGCAGCGACCGCCGCAGTTTCTGTCGACCCATTCGGCACCGGAAACCCGGATAGCCGATATCAAAAAATACCTACCCGAAGCATTGCCATATTTTGAAAAAACGGCAAAATAGAAGCGGGACCCTTTATGTATGATACCTGCGAATCTACAATTTGCTGCATCTTCTGCCGCTACCGGCGAGACAGGAGGTTGAGGGCGGCGTCGCGCGGGTTAAAATTCCCTTAGATATCTTCTCATACTCCGTCTTGAGGTCTTTAGCCTCCAACGTCGTTATCGTCTCGGCGCGGAGGGCTTTTTGGTATTCCTTATCAATGGATTATTCAACTTTGTAGGTCACCGTAATCATCCAGGAGGCATAATCCGCATCGGATTTTTTGAGTAACTGGACCACTCTTTCTTTGAATGTCTGCTCGATGATATTTATTTGTCCCGGCCAAAGCTTGAACTTGATGCGCAGATAACGCCATGGACCATCCTTGACATCCTTGATCCCGAAGATTTCCGGTATGGCCAGAATGATAGATCTGTGCTGGTTGTACATACCCTGGCCAATTGCCTGAATCGCTGGCGACATCTCCTTTTCATCGATTTCCTGCGGCAATTGAATGTCGACGTAGGCACGAATGCAGCCGCCGCGAAATTGGCTGATGGTCGCAATATTTCGGTTGGGGATTATAATCCGCTGGCCGTGCAAGTTAATCAGCACGGTGAATCGAAGTCCGATACTGTCGACCTTGCCGATTTCATCGCCC
>JBAVYC010000257.1:0-3650 GCA_049698595.1 Desulfobacterales bacterium
CCCTATGAACAATACGATTATCGAAACACAAAATCTTAATTTCGCCTACGACCAGCAACCGGTGATTTGGGGCGTTAACCTTAGGATCCAATCGGGTGATTTCATGGCCATGATCGGTCCCAACGGCGGCGGCAAGACAACCCTGTTGAAACTGATGCTGGGTCTGCTGAACGCGGATTCGGGCAGTATTCGAATTTTTGGTAAAAGGCCGCAAGACGTATCCCACCGCATCGGTTATGTGCCTCAGGATGTCCACGTCAATCAGAATTTCCCTATCTCCACAGCAGATGTGGTTTTAATGGGAAAATTGAAACCCGGCCAGGGATGGTTCCGGCACTCGAAAGAAGATCGCCTGGCCGCGCGGCAGGCTCTGGAACAGGTTGGCATGGAAAAATATCGCGATCAGCGCATCGATCAACTTTCAGGGGGTCAAAAACAGCGGGTTTTAATTGCCCGCGCACTGGTAACGGATCCCGACATCCTGTTTTTAGATGAACCGACTTCCAGCATCGACACCAAAGGGCAGAATGAATTTTACGCTCTTTTAAAAGAATTAAATCATAAAATTACCATCATCGTCGTCAGTCACGATTTGATGGTGATCTCCCGATATGTCAAATCTGTGGCCTGTGTGAATCAACGTCTGCACTACCATGGTCAAGCGGAACTCACCGGAGAAATGATCGAAATGATGTATGACTGTAAAATCGAAGAGACCTGCCCCGTCGAGTTGATTGCCCATGGCTTGCCGCATCGGGTGTTGCATGAGCATGATAGTGATTAGCTATGATTGAAGCGCTCCAATTTGAATTTATGCAAAATGCCCTGTTAGCCGGACTGCTGGCCGCTGTAATTTGCGGGATTATGGGCACTTTAGTGGTGGTCAACCGGCTTGTGTTTCTGTCGGGCGGGATTGCCCATGCGGCCTTCGGCGGCATTGGGCTGGCCTTTTTCTTCGGATGGCATTACATGGTGGGAACGATTGGCTTTTCCCTTATGGCGGCAGTAATAATGGCGGCCATTACGTTTAAGGCCAGACACCGGGCCGACACGATCATCGGCGTAATTTGGGCGATCGGAATGGCCATCGGAATTATATTGCTGGATTTAACGCCGGGCTATAATGTGGATTTAATGAGCTATTTGTTCGGCAGTATCCTGACGGTGCCCGATTCCGATATCTGGATGATGCTTTGCGTCGGTTTGGCGATCGTTGGCATCGTCTTTTATTTTTATAATGACTACCTGGCGCTGTCCTATGATGAAGAATTTGCCCAAATACGGGGGGTTCGTGTAAAAAGCCTGTATTTCCTCATGATTGTCATGCTGACTGTCGGAATTGTAATGATTATTCAGGTGGTTGGATTAATTCTGGTGATAGCGCTGCTGACGATTCCGCCGTATATTGCCGAGAGATATTCGACATCCCTGTTTAAAATGATGATTTTATCCAGCATCCTGAGTGCAATTTTTACCGTAATCGGTCTGTGGTTTTCATATGTCTTCGACTTGACCTCCGGTGCATCGATCATTGCGGTCGCGGGAATCGGTTTTCTGATCTCATTGTGCATTGAGCGCTTTCGGCCGAAAAGTGCCGTAAAATCGATTCAGTAAAAGAACAAATAACGCTTCTCGGGTGGGGGTGTTGGAAGCGGCTGGACACGATCGGCTGTAATGTTTGACACCTGTTTGCCACCAATGGTGTCGGTGTTGAACCGTCCTTCAACCCGAACCCAGGTATCATTTTTTAAATTCTCTGCGGTTGCTGTCTGCACTTCAATAGAAAGAGGCAATGCATCGGCCGCACAGCAGATAATGGCAAATCGAAATAACATAAATGTCTTTTCGCCGTTTTTCGCAGGCCGATAAACCATTCCTTCAGCAGTCACACGTTTACCATCAAACTTTTCCGCATCAGCAAGCAAATTCAACAGAGAAGTCACATGCCCGGTAGATGTTCGCGATGGTGATTTTAATTGATTTGAATCTCCTTGGATTACAATTTGGCCCGGATTAAGCGTCCTTTTCGAAAACGCATCGGTCCCCAGGCTGCGGCCATAGATGGTCAAGAGAAAAAATAGCGGCAGCATCAGAATGGCCGCCTTGGCCCACGCATCAAATTTAAGAGAAATTCTAGACTTCAACGAAAATTGGGAAATAAAAGCGGCGGTAAATGCCAGCAGTAAAAGGAGTGCCAAAATTAAAAGCGGCCAGAACTTCGGCTGAATGAATGCTTGGTAACGGCCGCCTTTCAGCAGCCAGTAGTAGGCATTTAGCCAGATGACATAAACAATTGCCGGAAGACATGCCGTAACAAGAGAGATGGTTGTTTTGACTTTTTGCATGATGTAGTTTCACACAGAAGAAATAAGAATTAAAAGTTTGGCTTAATATAATGCGTAATTCCCCCCTACTGAAGTACCAGGCTTAAAAAAACCATTGAGAACACCAGGGCCGCCAACGTTAGGATGGCACGCAATCGAAAAACATTGAAGTACATGAGGATCAGCTTGATGTCCAACATCGGTCCCAGTACCATGAACGCCATCTGCGCAGTCAGCGGCACGGGGGTTGAACGAAATGAGGCCGCCACAAAAGCATCGGCCTCACTGCACAGATTCAACGCGATGGCCAATATCATCATGATCAGAATGGACAGCGCGGGGGCATCCGTCACCGCGGCCAATACCTGTCTTGGAATTAGGGCTTGTGCAACCGCGGCAAAAAAGGCCCCGATGACCAGAAATCTTCCAATATCAAAAAAATCACTTGCGGCATGACTGACAGCCAGAATTATTTTTTCGCCAAAGGCGGTCGGTTTGCGATCGATGCAAAGTGTCCCGCAATTCATTGGATGTTGGTCTGAATACACCTCATTTCGGACTGCTTTGGCTTTGGAAAAAATAGCATTCATTAAAAGACCGACGGCAACAGCGATAAAATATCCGAGGACCATACGGTGGATCACGATCGACCAGTCGCCAAAATACGCCACCGCCGTGGAGGCGGCAACCAGTGGATTTACAATCGGTCCGCCCAGCAAAAAAGCAATAGCCGCACTCAAAGGAACGCCCTTTTTTATGAGTCTGCGGATTACCGGGACGATTGCGCACTCGCAAACCGGAAAAATCACGCCCAGCGCCGCTGCGACAAAAACCGCCCACCAGCGTCGTTCGGGTAAAAATCGGGTAATTGTTTCCTGAGGGATAAATACTTCAATGAAACCACCGATCAAGGTCCCCAGCAGCATAAACGGAAAAGCCTCCAGTACAATTGAGACAAAGACAATTCCCAGGGTGTGAAACTGAGGTCGATCGCGGAAGAATGCAACAAGGCTAACGGCAAGCAACAAGAACAATAGCTGGGCCATGAGCGCTTTTTTGCCGCTTTTCTGTTGAGAGTGATCGTGATGAATGACGGGGTGTGGAAAAATTGTTTTAACCGCTAATTGAACATTCTTTTAAAATGACAGAAGAAACTGGTTTTAGAATTGTAGATTTTGCTCGCTGGCAAGGCGTAAAAAAGAGAAAAACGCGCAGCGTACCGTTAGTACGTGAGTGCTTTTCTCTTTTTTGCAACGCAGTCAGCGGGCAAAAGATGCAGTTATAAAATCAGTTTTAGCCGCACTTGTTGAAGCCACAGAAGTGACA
>JBAVYC010000258.1:0-2579 GCA_049698595.1 Desulfobacterales bacterium
TGTAAATTATCCAAAAGGAGTATTTTGAAGGCAAATGGCCTACTCCTTTCGGAGTATGGAGCCTTGGCAAAGCGGTGGTGTGGGTACGATGGGCACTGGAATGGAAAACACGAATGACAAAAGTGGCCTATTGGACGGTTGTCGATCTCCTGATCGACTAATAATCTGGTGGCCGGGTGCGGGTGGGGTTATTTATCGATGATGATACCGATCTCGCGGGATTTTTTTAATGCTTCGATGCGGTTTTTGGAATTCAGCTTTTTGTAAATATTTTGGAGATGGGTCTTAACCGTTACTGGAGCGATGCGCAGCCTTGCGGCGATTTCCTTGTTGCTAAGTCCCTTCGCTAACAGTGGAAGAATTTCGATTTCCCGCCGGGTGAGAACAGTATTTGGGGGTGGCTCAGAAATCCGTGGTTGGGTTGTCGTGTCCAATTCCATGGATGCTTTTTTGCGATTCTCCGCCAAGCAAGCTTTTAAAACTTGTTGCGCATAGGTTTGGTCGGTTTGTTGTTGGACGAGGCAATTCAGCAAGTCCATCATCGGCGTTCCCAAATCCACGAAAGTTCGGATCCAACTTCCCGATTCGGCCAGGTCCAGGGCGGTCTGGAGGTTTTGCAGGGCAGCGGTTTCATCTTTTAATTTGTGGCAGACCAGGGCCTGCAAAGCCAAAATCTCGATGAGAACACTTTTGCGATTGATTCGGCGCATCCACTCCTCCAATCGAATGAGCCGGTTATGGGCTTCTTGAAGACCATCGTGCGAACCTTTGGCCAGCAACCATTTGATAGGGGTGAGTTGCGGGATATAGAGAAACCACGTCGGCTTTCGAACATCAAAATCAGCGTGCTGGCTGCAATGCATCGCCCCTTTTATATCTCCTCGGCGCAACGCAAATTCCGCTTCAAATGCTTGGATAACGGGCAGTAACGTTATGTGGTCGCTTACCCGGCAATATGCTTTGACTTGGTCGAGCATTCCATTGGCGGTCGTTTCGTTCCCTTGCGAGAGGTATATATTTGCCAGGCTGAAGGTGGCGTGAGCCACATAGGATGGATTTGCGGCCTGTCGATCCGCAACGACCTTCAATAGGCTTGATTGAGCTGCTTCGATATGATTTTGCAGGTAGTGAATAGTACCGATAAAGTAATTAGCAATGATCCGGGTATGGACAAAGGAAAGATTCCCGAGATTGTGCAGGCATTCCCGCGCGGCGGTCATCGCTCCGCTCAGGTCGGCTTCAAAGTATAGGATGACGGTCATGTGAAAATGAAGTCGTGCCCTCAGGTTGGCTGGGCAGGTCGGGTCCGACAGGGCCTCTCTGATCACAGCAACAGCCTGTTGTCTGTTCCCCATCATCTGGTGAGAGGCGGCGATGATTCCATTCCCCACAGACCTGATCATCAAAGCATTGTCCGGGATATACTCATCGGCTTCCTGTACCCGGGCCAGGGCTGTCTCCGCAACACCGTTGAACAACAGATCGGCAAGGCCTTGCAGTATCAGCACTTCGCCTTTCAGCAAAGAATAAGCCTCAGATTCCGGCGAAATCTCTGCAAGCATCTCTGTCACTCTTTGTGTGAACGCATGAACGTCCACATCATTTCCCATGTTGATAGCGATAAAAGCTCGCATGCTCACCAATAGGGGGTTCTCCGCTATGGCGTTCTCAGGCAATCGGGCCAGCAGGCGGCGCAGGCGAGAATACTGAGACGTGTTCATCAGCGCATGGCGATGGTCGAGGATCAACTGTATTGCAGCCGATGTATCATCGATTGCCAGCAAGTGTTCGATTGCCTCTTCGATGAAGCCGTTTTCGTTAAACCATCGGCTGGCACGCCGATGCAGGTCGGCGATCCGATCTGTGGAAAACTGTTTGTACAACTCCCCTTTGAGGAAATCATGGAAAAGATGGTGATAGCGGAACCAATAGCCCTCGTTGTCCAGGGCGATGACAAACAGGTTGGTATCTGTCAGCCACTGGATAAACTGTTCTTCCCCAACTTCCGATTTTTCGTCGTGTCCGTGGCTTCCTATTTGGTGTATTTGGCGGCACAAGGGAGCACAGAAGCGATTCAGGATTGAGGTCTCAAGCAGAAAGGACACCATTTCAGGATGCTGCCGGGACAAGACTTCGGCAACTAAATACTCGGCAATGTACCTTGAGTTTCCGCTCAATTGCTGTAATGACCGTTTCAGCTCTTTCTGACCTTTCAGGTAGAGGCCGGCCAGCCGCAAACCCGTAGCCCATCCTTCGGTTTTGATTTCCAGGAGGGTGGCCGTGGTTTCATCAACCACGACATTGAGCATCCGGCTCATAAATGCCGCCGCTTCGTCGGGCGTAAATCGCAAATCGGACGCACGGATCTCTGTCACCAACCCGCGGCCCCGCATGGTGGCGATCGGCAGTGAAGGATCTTGCCGTGTCAGCAGCACCAGATGCATGCCCTGGGGAGGATAAGCCAGAAACTCATCCAGCAGGTCGTTTACGGGGGATCCTCTTTGAATGCGGTGATAATCATCCAGCACGAGGTTGAAAGGCACGGATATCTGATGCAGATCGTTCAGAAAGTGGCGCGC
>JBAVYC010000259.1:0-7734 GCA_049698595.1 Desulfobacterales bacterium
CTTAATATCTGAAAATATTTGTGATTTTTATATTGCCAGCGGCAATCCTGTCAAGCAATATTTCAATATGGCAGGCTTTCCAATTGAGACAAATTTCATAGCTTGATTTTTCTTGACAAAAAGAATAAAATGAGTAGATTAACAACACAAAATAAAAATCCAAAGGCCCAGGATCTGATCTCAGATACCCGGGTTATTAGCCATTTCAGGAGGATGAACATGCCGGTTTATGAATTTGAATGTACAAACGGACACATTTCCGAAAAACTCGTTGCCATGGGAACCAAATACGCTCAGTGTACCAAATGTAAAAGAAAAGCCAGGAAAATTCTCTCCACCTGCTCATTTGAGCTCAAAGGCGGCGGGTGGTATGCAGACGGGTATTCATCCACAAAGTCCAAAAGTACCAGCAAATCAGACTAAACCGTAAACTGTCGGAAGAACGTATTCGATAGCGCAACAGATAAACGACAACCTATTTCAGTATCAAACAAATCCGACTTCGTGTTTGCTCACGGGTCGGATTTCTTTTGGCCATAAAAACTTACGCAACCATAAGGTTATCTTTAATTTATACCAGATAGTGCGATAGTTTTATTTTCAATCGATAACCACCGCGGCCGTCACCTTTCTCCAACACCTCGATTCGCCCTTACTTGGACACGCGACAATGCACTAAAGTCGTGTCCTGCGCCATCCCGAAACCGCCTTCTCAGGGGTGGACATTTTAGTCTCTAGAGCCGGGTTTTATTGACACACCGTCGACAAAATGATAGCCGTTAATTTAAAAAATTCAGCATAATCTATCTAACCCCGGAAAAGCCGGGAAAATGCTCAATTCAGGTTGTTAAACCTGCCGACTGCGCGAGGTCCTATGAATCTCTTTCTGAATCGTTTGTTTCGTGCCGCGAAGCTCGACGCCGGCTTGTATGACGAAGTCATTGCGGACCCGAAAACCATGTTTCAAGCCATGATGGCTGTTTTTATCTATAGCGCAGCCTCTGCTTACGGTGGCTTTGGCAGGGCGGGAGTTGCCGGAATCAATTTCGGAATGATTACCACCATCGCAGGATGGTACATCTGGGCTTTTTCAACCTATTTTGTTGGCGTGAGATTATTACCTGAAGCCGAAACCAACGTAGATAGAAAAGCCCTGTTACGCGCAATGGGCTTTGCCAGTGCGCCCGGCTTATTTCGCTTGCTGGGTCTTATACCGAATGTTGCAGGTGTCACTCTGCTGATCGCCTCGGTTTGGGTGTTCGTGGCTGCCGTGGTGGCTGTAAAACAGGCAATGAATTATAAAAGCATCTATCGTGCGGTAGGCGTTTGCATGATTGGCTGGATCATCGGCGCCATTTTTCAAGGTTTGATGTACGTCTCATTGCTTTCGGTTTTCGGTATTTCCGCCCAACAGTTCTAATGTGAGATTCAAAAAGGGCGTCCGACAAAATGTTGTTTAAAAGTCAATCCATCTCTACGAAATTCCTTGATCCCTCCGGGAAGATTGTGCAGCGGCCCATTGAAATCCGAACAAATCCGGTCACCGGGCGCACTTGCCGCCTCGCTTTTAGCCGGATCAATGAAAAGGAAACCGCCATCGGTATTCTGCCTCAACCCCCAGCGGAATCAAACGAGACCACCAAATGCCCGTTTTTTACATGAAAAAATATCTCCTGCCTATTCTATTCATGTTGATTAGTGTGCCTGATTCTTACGGCAAGGTGATCGTTTTTGACCGGGTGACGACGGTTCAGACACCGATAAACATCAAAGTGCTGACCAGGGATGGATTCTTTTCTGCGGGTGGACGGATGGTGGACATTTATCTGGAAAATAATCTTCTGAAAAAAATATTAACCGGTGGCGATGGTTATGGTTACTTAAAATACACACCCCGGCAACCGGGATTAAAAAAAATTACGGCCCGCTCAAACACCGACAGCACCACCGGACTAATCCTGGTGATGGACGAAAAGGAAAGGGCGGTTATCATTGAAATCGAAGGGGCATTTAAAGATACCGTATTTTCAGATGAAATCAGGGCAAGCGGCCTAAAGGCCGTCAAGGCACTCAGCGAGAATTATAAAATCATTTACCTGAGCCGGTTTTTGGGAAAAGGCATCACAGGAAGCTGGCTGGAAAAACAAAATTTCCCCAAATCCGTCATTCTCCGCTGGCGCGGACCAAAAACGCTGGAGAACCTGGAAAATAATAATGTGCAGATGCACGCTATAATCGGTTCTTCTGGGGTTATATCGGCGGCACCAGATCGAATCGAGAAGCGCTTTTCATTTGAGGAAACCAACAACGGTGAAACCGTACAAGATTGGGATGAAATTTTAAACCTGCTGCTGAAATCCCCCCTATCCCACCCCCGGGAGAATGATTTTTCCGATGAAGGCGAATAAAATGAAAAAGCTATTCTGATTCCATACCGGCATATTTTCGAATCGTACCATCCGCGGCAATCCCATAAACAGAGCCATCGCTGCCGACAATAACAGATGATAGCCCGTTGCCATGAAAATTGGTATCATGACCTCTTGCTTTGAGATCATAAGTGGTGGTAAGCATTTCGAAGGTCGACACATAAACGCGGTTTGCGGTGACCGCTGGTGATGAAAGCGTGCCCCCCAGCAATTGCAGTTTTCGCGGTAATTTGTCGTCTTGAATCAGGGTGCCGTCCAGGGCGCTGATCACCTGGATCTGATCTGTGGATATTATAAAAACATATTTTTCGCGGTCAGCGGCCGGTGTGGCGAAAACAGCCTGCTCGGCGTTATACTCCCACATTTTCACACCGGTCTCCAAATCGTAGGCTGACACCTTTCCATCCCGTCGTCCAAAAACCATCAAACCATTGGGCGAAACCATGGCGGAAGAATGCTTATCAAAGTCATGTCCCTCATGCCAGAGCACAGACAATTCGACCCCATCCCATTCAAACACACCAAGGCTGCATAGATTGTCTGCAATGGCGATCCGTGGTTTTTCCGAACCGATGACAACTGCAACGGTTGGGTCTAAAAAATAGTCCGGCAGGCCAACATCGTGTTCATCAAACTCAACGGGAAAAGTGCTGAGCAGACGCCAGGTATCTTCAAAAAAATCTAAAAGGTTCGCCTTGCGGCCCGCAATATCGAAGTGACAGATTCCCAGTGATTTGCGATCAAGCAGGTGGGCTTCGTATCCATCATCCCGCAGAGCAAAAAGCTCGCCCTGGAGACCGCTGTTTACATCCACCGACACGTACACAAAAATAAGTGTATCGTTTCGCACGGTAGTTATCTTGGGGGATCCGGAGGTAAACCCATTGTCCGGAAATGTGTAAGACCATTTCGGATAGCCGAAATGATCAACTTTGTGAAGCGTGCTCGATGCCCGTCCTGCGCCCACCTTGCGACTGGTGATGACGTAAATATTGCCCTTATCTGATACCGAAGCGGATGAAACGATGCGGGTCTCTGAACCGACCGATCCAAATGATCTCCGCCACTTTTCACTTCCATCTTCAGACCTTACCGCCACTAGCATGCCGTCGCAGGTGCCGATGTAGAGGACCTCTCTGCCCTGTAGATCTTTACCGATAACCGGTGATGCACCGGTAATTTTATAGGGCTCGGAAACCCACCTGGAGGAAAGCGCAAATCCGCTGTCTATCGCCTGGAAGCCTTGATTCGACAAATCGCCATGGAAGTGCCCCCACGTCGAGTATTTGCCGCCGACACAGCCGGAAAAAACCGCCAGAGTACAAACTAGAAACAAACTTCGCATAAATTTGTTCATGGTGATATCCCTTCAGGTATGAATCAGCGCACACTGCCCAACTCCAGTAGTTAATATATTCCGATTTGGATGGATTAATCAAGTCCGGATTATTCTTTAGCCGTTTTTAATGATGGGTAAAAATCGGAATTTAACTCAATTCATAAGCCACCGGCCGGTGGGATTTTAAAAGGTTCTACCGTTACCGCGAGAGCATATTTCATGGTGCAAACCTGATCGATACCGGCGGCCTATGAATTGAGTTGCAAGAGCCGGCGGGCAATCAATTTTGAGGTTAGGATGCTGGATGGAGATCGCGTTGAATTTGGATTATTTTTAAGGTGTTCTAAAGGGCGCGGATGGCAAAATCAGCGACCACCAGCAGAGCTAAGGGTATGAAGATGGCCTCTGGAAGGGGCTGGAGCCACCTCTGCTGGTGGCCGCTGATTTTAAAAAATTTCTAACTCTGCAGGTCTGGTTTATTTCAAGTTCAGTCGCTCGGCTAAACTCACCGGCCGACTCCTAATCCTCGCACCGGGTCAGCTCATGTCTGAGAATTCAGCTGCCAGGTCCTCGCGCACATCGCTGTTCAACGATTCAATCTTCGGGAAAAGATCTGCCAGAATTTTTTTTGCATTTTCAATGCTGGTGATGGCTTGTGAAATTTTTTGAACCTCAGATTTGGTCAAATCAATTTGCTCTTGGAGTTCGCCAATGTCTTCACAAATAAATTCAAATTCAGTGATGACCCTGAAAAAATCTTCTGATTCCATGATAGTTCCCCTTTATTAATAATTTTCCCCCGAAAATTTAAAAATAAACCTAATTTCAATAAGTTAAACTAAATTTCAGTATCTGCTGCAACCATGGTGAATATCGGCACCATATTGCAGAATCTTAAGCTTTTTTTATGATCTAATGCCGAGTGCGACCGGTTTACGGCTTGACAAAATCCAATGCATGTTGCAATCAAAGCATGTTCCGGATCTGAAGATTCGTCAGGGCCTCGGAACGAGGGGCATCGCCCGAATTGGAATCATCATGAATTGAGTAAGTTGTAAAAACTAGGATTCGTTAAGGTTCACGGAAATTCCTAAACAGATATAACAAAAATGAATGTTGATCCTGTCGAATTAGCAGCACAGCTGGCCGATGAAGTTGACGGGCAGATACGGACCGTTAGACCACTGGCACCATTTACTTCATACAAAATCGGCGGTCCCACAGCCGTCTGGGTCGCCCCGGTCACGAACGCCGGTGTGGGCCGTGCCCTTGGAATCATCCACGAAAAAAAAGCACCGCTATTTATTCTCGGTCGGGGTTCAAATCTACTGGTTTCGGACCACGGCTGGGACGGGGTTACCCTTTACCTGGGTGAAAATTTTAGCAATTCAACCTTTGATCGCAGGCAGGCGAAAGTGCTGGCCGGCACCCTTTTAATGGATTTAATTCGTGCTGCGGTGAAGAGGGGGCTGTCCGGTTTGGAGCTACTGGCGGGGATTCCAGGGGGTGTGGGCGGAGCACTGCGCATGAATGCCGGCGCATTCGGACAGGAAATCGAACAGGTAACCCTATCGGTCAGTGGTTTCCGTTGGGACGGCGCCCCCTTTTCTGCCGATCGCCGCAATATTAACTTCGATTACCGGCGGGTTCCGCAACTGGATAGGGTGGTCATTACATCCGCTCTTTTTCAATTCAGAGAAGAGGATGCGGGAGCTTCAAGGGCACGCATGGAAGATATCCTCGAACTGCGTGCCGGCAAGCAGCCGCTGAGCTATCCTTCCTGCGGCAGTGTTTTCAAACGTCCGGCGGGCTATTATGCGGGTGCCTTAATCGAGGAGACCGGTTTGAAGGGTAAACGCATCGGCGGCGCCATGATCAGCCAAAAACACGCTGGATTTATTCTAAATGTTGACAATGCCAAAGCCGCCGATGTTTACGCCTTAATTCAGCTCATCGAAGCCAGGGTGTTGGACCGTTTCGGCGTCCGGCTTGAACGGGAAGTTAAGTTAATCGGAGAATTTTGATGAATCCGTCGTTATAAAAAATGAGCAGAAACCCATCAAAACCGCCGGACAATTGGACCCTCACCCGATTTTTTATACCCCTGGCCATCCAGGCAGCCTCCCAGGCTCTGAGTTATCCCCTGGTAGCCATGGTCGCCTCGCGCGGTCCCGGCGGTCCCCTAAATCTGGCCGGCCTGGCGCAAGCGAGCACCGTCATGTTTTTTCTCGGTATGATCGCCATCAGTTCCGTCACAACCGGCATGGTTTATGCCAAAACACGCGAAGGCTATCAACAGTTTCGGAAAGTTACCCTGTTAACCGGTCTGGGTGTCATAACGATTCAGGCGATCCTGTGCATTCCGGCGCTGTCGCATCTGCTGTTAGGTCGACTTATCGGCCTGCCGCCTTCGATAGAGCAGCCGGCCTACACCGTCTTTGTGATCAGCATTCCGCTGCAATTTTTATTTTTTCTGCGGATTCCCTATTTTGTCGTCATGTACCTCGGCAAAGCCACCGCTAAAGCCAGCCTGGCAACCATCGCCCGCATCATCCTGACCGCATTGCTGTCTTTGCTTTTTTGTACGCTGGAAATGGTCGGTCCAATCTGGGCCGTCGTGTGTCTTACCATCCCGGTTGCAATCGAGGTCCTGATTTCCGGGATATTTGCAGTACCCTTCTTAAAATCCCTGAAATCCTGTCCGGAGAATCCACCCGGGGCAAGGGAAATCTTTAACTTTAATCTCCCCCTGTCGGTCGGCGGATATTTTCTCTCAGCCTCGGCCATCATCCTGGCGGCATTTATCGCCCGTTCACCCGATCCTGATCGCATCCTGCCGGTATATTACCTGGCACTCGGGCTCGCCAATCCGGTGGCATTTGCAGCGACGCGTATCCAGACCATTGTGCTCGCATTTCCTCCGCAAACAGGTAGGGGTGGCCGGACATTTCGGTTTTGCCTGACGGCCGGCGCCGTCCTGGGTATTTTACCGTTGATTTTCATCCTTCCCGGTCTTGCCGAATTTTATTTTATCAAATTGCAGAAGCTGGGCCCCCGGGATCTGTCCCTTGTCAGAATGACGGTAATGTCTCTGATCTTTTTCCCCTTGAGTGTGGCCATACGGGCCCAGAGTGAGGGCCTGGCCGCCTGGTTGAAAAAGCCCATAACGGTTCTCACCGGTCATGCGGTGTTTATGGGTACCATCATCGCAACCGGTTTTGCACTGCTCTATATCGGGGCACCGGGGCAATTGATCGGACCGGTGGGACTGACCCTGGGAAGCCTGGCTTCTTCAGCCACCATGCGAATTGTGCTGGACAGGGGAAAGGAAAGCGCCTTACCGGTGGGGCAGACAACCACTTCGGTTGGACAGATACGGTAACCTAGGTTAAGGGGTTCAGGGTTCAACGTTCCGGGTTGAAAAACCAGACAGCTCTTTTGAAACTCCACCAAGTTAAAACCGAACCGCAGAATATCGAAGGGTGGGTTCGCTTCGTTCAGTCATTTTTATAAAATAGACAGAATACCTTACTTCGAGATTCGATATTCATTATTCTATATTCGATATTCTCTTTTTCAGAGTTTCTTTCTCGATCAGACTGGCCGCTTTTCAGGTCAGCGGCGCCACTCGCATCTTAGAGATCTTGTCTCCATCTGGTTATAAATCCGTTTCACTCAATGAGGTATGACGGGTATGCCAGATTTTGATTCATACTGGGAGCATTATCCATCGGTTTTAACCTTTGAACATTGAACCCCGAACCTGGAACCGCTCAGTTTAGGGTTAAAGAAGGTGGGTAGAGCCAATGTGAACTAAACTGTTTTTCAATCTTCCTCCCAGTGAATACACTCCACCGGGCATGTATCCATGGCCTCTTCAATGCAATCCTCGGGTCCGCCCTGGGGCAGGATGACCTCCGCTTTCTCTTCCGCTTCGTTGAATGCAAATACATCCGCGCAAAGCTC
>JBAVYC010000260.1:0-14902 GCA_049698595.1 Desulfobacterales bacterium
TGACACCTGAAACCAAACGTTCCTTAAAACATGTTGTCAGATAAAACCCGATAAGTGCCTATTTCTTGAAACGGCGCCGAATTGATTTTTTCTGCCGGGGAGAGAGATGCTCCCAATTGTCCAGATCTTTTTGCAGTTGTTTGCGCTCATCCGGTGGCAGGTGCTGCCATTGGCGGAACAGCTGTTTATAAAGTTTGCGTTGTTGAGAAGGCATTCTATTCAATTGATTCATCCGCCGGCGGATAGTTTGCTGCTCTTCCGGCGGCAGCGATTGCCATTCTCTGTATTTTTTCCGCATTTTTTCCTGATCTTGAGGGGATAGATCCTGCCACTGCTGGAAATTTTGAGCGCTTGAACCGCGTTTGCAGAGATACTCCAGCAGTGGACTATTGTCATGATCTGAAAACAAGACAGACGCGGACTGCTGATGAAGGCCCGGAAGGGAGGCCCATAACGGACTGCAACAAAATAAAACGATTAAACCGATTGCCGCGGGCAAGTATTTCAATCGAAAACAATGGGTTTTAGACATAATATTTTCGGTAGGCATCCTGTCGCATTCCTCTTGTTTCGTTGTCTAATTCTCCTTGTGAGTCGATTTCATCATTGAGGTCAACAACCTGGGATAACTTCTGAATTGCATTCATTTCTTTTAAAAACTCTAAATTTTTTACAATTTCCAGATCCGTGTCACTTAACATTATTTCTTTATTTTGCTGAACGGCAACCGGTTGAAATTCATTCGTGCCATCGTTGTTTAAATAGCCGATGATACCTGCAGCGATAATTAAAATACACGCCGTGGCAATCGCCGGTATCCAGTGGGCGGGTCTGAAATCTGAATAGCGACGCCACCAGTTGTCTTTTTTACGGTCTTTTAATTTCCATTTAATATTGGTGACCAGCGAGTTGACCTGTTTGGGCGACAACTCCGGTGACAATGCGGTTTCTTTAATATTTTCCAGCAAGGACAAAAGCTGCTGATATTCGGATCGGCAAGATTTACACTTTGCAAGGTGGCGTTGGATCTCTTTGCCGGAGCTTGGATCCAGTTCGCCGTGTGCAAACAGCACTATATTTTTTTTCTGACTATGACATGCCCGCATGCCGGCACCTCCTTTAACCATCGGTCCATCCCTTCAGTTTTTTTTGGATGACCTGAGTGGCCCGAAAAAGATGAGTCTTTACGGTTCCTTCCGCCAAGTTCATCATTTGGGCTATTTCCGGTATACTCATTTCATGAAAAATCTTCAACTCAAATATGTCGCGCTGCCTTTCAGATAAAGTGTTCATGACTTTTTTTAAATCTTGTTCAAGCTGTCGTTTGCCTGCCATCGACAGCGGGTTGGCATTCTTGTCTGGGTCCGGGTAATCTTCCAAAGAAGAGGTGCAGGTCTCTTCTTTAGGTCTTTCTAAACGCCAGGGGAAAAAAATCTCTTTCCAGCGCCGCCGCCGTCTGCGGGCGTCTAAACAGGTGTTAACCACTATGCGATACAGCCATGTGTAAAATGATGCGTTGCCCTTAAATCGTTTTATATTGCGAAATGCTTTTAAAAACGTATCCTGGGTCAGATCCTGGGCCTCTTGTTCATCTCCGGCAAGCATTTGGTAGGCAATTTGGTATACTTTTTTTTGGTAACGCAAAACCAGCTGCTCAATCGCCCACGGATCATCATTTTGGGCACGGCGGACGAGTTCTTCATCCTTGTCTACCGGATTCGATACACCTGAATCGCTTGATGAATCGTCTAACTCGAATGCGTCCTGCCTCGCCAGGTCTAAATGCTGATCAGACACGCTGTTGACCTTTAACGCCAGAATGTTTGCCGGATGTCCACAACCGGTATCGATCTTCTTGCGAATAACTTTGCACCACCTCAGTTCGTGCCCAGCTATTACTGACTGTTTGTTCCGATATCAGCATCTACGCCTGCGGTGGATCTCATTTTTTGAAGTTGAACCCACCGTCACTTTGCTGGCCGGGCAGCGGTCGGTTGTAAGAAGGTATAACTGTTCAATAATATACCTTCTTACAGATTTATTCAACTTACCATCCGCTTTTGGTCTTGAAGGTGACGGACCATCCCGGTTCGAAGGCCGGCACCCTAAAAGAAAATACATTGTAGGATGGCTTTCGCTTATGGTAATGTTTGCCAATGACCTTAGGGCGGTGAGAATCATGTCTATGAACCGGTCTGTGATATCTTTGACCGTGCTTAACAGGGTTTTTCGCGGCTCTGTGGGCCGCCGGATGACGAGTATAATGTTTTTTGTAATGATGCCGGGGGTGTTCATACCATCCGCGGTTATAGTGGGACGATTCATGCGGCCCGCGATTTTTGTCATTTTCAGTGCGGATATGTTTATTGCGGACCTCTTTAGGATGCCGGTCTTTGCCGCGATCCGCCCAGGTAGTACCGGCAAATAGGAACATAACCATTGTCGTTATCACACTAATTTTCAGTAGCTTTGCTTTCATTTTTTGCCTCCTTTTTGTTAAGGATTTGTTCATTTAGACGAAGGGTCGACTGAAATGGTTTACATTTTTTTTCGAACGCGGCTCTTTCACGAGTTGCCATCTAATTCATCAAATTAACTATGAAAACACAGCTGGAAACTTAGCGGGTGTACGGCAAAATTATGGATCCGGAGAAAATTCTTTCTTCAAGCGACCTGCTTGCAAAGATAGAAACCGTTTGCAAAAGGCGCTTTTCTGCTGAAAACGACCAAAACGAATGCTACGTTTATGTGATCGACAGTCTCAAGGCAGATAATTTTAAACGCCTGCGGGCCTTCAAAGGCAAAAGTAAACTAAATACCTACCTTTATGCTCTGATCAACTCCCTTGTTATCGACTTCAGGCGCAAGCAATTCGGCCGCAGGCGTATTCCTGCCGGGGTGGCGAAACTCGGCAAATGGGCTGAAGCCGTCTACCGATTTGTGTGCTGGCAAAAATTTAGTTTTGATGATGCCTATGATTTTCTCAGGATCGACGGTTTGTACAGCGGATCCTATATTGAATTCATCAAAGAAATTGAGCCGATCAAAAAAGCGCCCTGCCGGGAAAATCCTGCTTTTCAGTCCATCGATGAAACACCTGAAAGCACATTAAAGAATGTCAACGCTGAGGGCTCCAATCCGCTGGAGTTCTTGATCCAAAAACTTGACCGGGAAAAGCGAATTAAAGCGATTAAGGTTATCCGGGAGACGACTGTGGCGCTTTCGGAGGATGATCAACTTTTGGTCAGGCTCGTCTATGGCTCGGACCAGTCGGTGGCGGCGGCGGCCAGGGTCATCGGCCTTCCGGCCTCGACTGCCGGAAAACATCTGAAAAATCTTTTGACAAACTACCGGGAAAAATTGCTGGCGATAGGTATTCGCGAACCTTAAACTGTCCGTCTAAATATACAGAGGTCAATAATGGGCAAATGGATGAATAAAACGATAAACCCGTCAGTTGTTACGGAATCCGAAGACCATATTCCTGTCGAGGACCTGGCACGCCTTGCAGAAGGAGGCGTCGATACGGCCGAAAGACAGCACTTGATCGGTCATCTCAACCGTTGCCAAAGATGCTATCAGATCCTCCAGGAAACCCTTAAGGACCTCTCCGCCGAAACATCCATGTTACCTGTAGCTGTCCCCTGGTGGAGAACCCGCATGTTCTATGCTCTGGCGGCCTCCATCCTACTGGTCTTGCTTATCGGCGGCCCCCTTGCGATTAAACACTGGACCCAACGTCCGCGGGTCATTTTGGCCTCACTGGATTTGGATCAGGGGTTAAAGGACATCCTGCTGGAAGATGATGCCCTCAAGTGGGAAAAAAAAGAACGGGTGAGCCGGCTGTTGACTGCTTTGCAGCAAAGAGGGCTTGTGGTGAAGGATCTGAATCTTGTTTTGCTCTCAAAACCCTACTACCAGAAAAAAAGTCTGTTCGGGCCGGAGGAGGTCCTGCATATTCGTATCGACGATAAGGTGGCCTATCTGGAGGTGAAGGAAAAGGACTAATTGTGGGTCGCAAGTTCGATTCTTGCTGGTGACACCTAATGAGAATATCTAATCTATGCAAGATGCGCTTAAATATTTCAATAAAGTGAAGGAGAGTCATTGCCGCATATAAATCATGGCGGTTAAAAGCGATTGTCGGCTTCAAGATATCTTTTTAGTATCTTGAACTTTAAGCCACTGGTATTATAGAAGATAGCAGAAACATGAAGTCAGACTTTTCGAGCAGTGATCTTAAATATCATCAGTTTTTTAAGCCTTCCAAAATCATAGCTTTGTTGGAGAGGTATCAGCAGTTATAGAAGGAAAAATTTATTTTAATATAATTTAAGATTTTACTTAAATGTCCCTTGACTTTTCCAATAGCATCTATTAATGATTGCATTTGACTTTAACCGTTTGTTGCATGAGCATTTGCTGAATTTAATTCATAAAAGCGCTATTTCTATCAATTTTACTGGAGGTTGGAAATGTTAAAATCTAAATCAACGCTGAATTTTGTGATGTTGTTCTCTGCACTTTTTGGACTGATATTTGTCATTGGATGCGGAAGCTCGGCAGAAAAGCAGAAAATGTCGGATATATTGAAGCTCTACAGAAACGCTGTTAGCGAGTACGAAGCAGCGGACGGCACCCAAAGAGCCCAGCTGAAAGAGAAAATAGACTCTTACAAGCTCAAATGCTCGGCCATGATAAGCGAATTAGAACTGAATAATAAGGCTACTCCTCAGGTCATGAATGAGCTGGAAAGAGAATACAAAGATATTACGAAAAAATATGCATCACTGAATAGTTAATCAGCAAACTATCAAACTAATGTCGGACCACACTAACTATCAGGTAATTTTAAAATATAAATAAAAATAAAGCGCTGTTTCCAGTCTTACATGACAGTGAGATAATTTGTCAGCGTGCAGATGGTGGCATCCTCATCATCTCGCGTCATGCAGCTGTCTGCAGCTGCACAGCACTTAGGATAGCGGTGAGTTTACGTTTAAAACCCTTTTCTGCCATAATGGCACCCCTCATTTTTAAGGTTTCAAACAGAGGAGCTCGGTTAAGAGCCCAGGTTGCGTTTTTGTGGCTGCTGTGCCAGAACCAATCCTATGCGTTCAGGTTTACATCAGTATTGGTGGTGTGGCCTAAATAATTTTTATAATCGCTTCAAACCGGTGTCCCCAAAGATCTCTCTATTCTGCAATCCATCTTTTAGTTTGCCGTCGAAGTTCTCATTTTTACCATTTTACCACGGATAAGTTTCGGCTGATGATGCATCAACAATTTTGATAAATCATGGATCTACAACGCAGGTGATTCACACATAGTGGCGATAGTATCGATATATTCGCTCTGGCCTTTATGTAATCGGGTCATTTCAATGAGGATACCTGAGATCTGAGCCAACGCTTGGACAAAATTAACATCGTCCAAGGTAAATTCCCATTTTGCGGCGGTATATGCCCGCATTGCACCAATAGCCTCGTCGCCGATCATTATTGGTACGGAGAGAATAGAAGCGATTCCCTCTTTTTCAGCGGCCTCAGGATATTGGATGCGGGGGTCATCGCTCACGTCATAAATCGCCATGGGTCCATCTTCAAGCGAATCGGCAATGGAGTGTAAAGCACTTATCGGCCCTTTGTTTAGATACTCGGCGCTCAATCCTGCTGAAGCCGCCACTTCCAATTCCTTTGACTGACGATTCATCAGGAATAACGTGCACCCCTTTATTCCCAGCGCTGATTTAATGCTCTCTACCGTTATTCTGATAATTTCTTCCGGATCTTTTGATTTCGTTAGCGATCTGGTGATCTTGATTAGCGTTCCATAATTAACCATTAAGTTTTTCATTCTTTCCCTCCCATGAAAAATTTATTGCCAACAGTCATCTGCCAGTTTGCGCAGCATTGGTGCTGATAATCGCGTTATTCTGCCCTTCACGCTTTGTGCTCACTATTATTTCCAGCTAAGACGAGAGTGTGTGCAAGATGCCGACTTCATTCGCGCCCGTCATGCGGCTGTAACCCCTTACGTCGGCACAGAGGATGACTCTGAGTTTGCGCTTGATACTGTATTCGGCCATGAAGGGGACCTCCCTGATTCACTATCAATTTAACAGGAGGTATCAGGTTCAGATATAATGGGCAACTTATATTCGATCAAATTTTGATGGGTCAATTATATTGCTACTGGGCCTGGCTTAATATCTTGAAATCAGGATAATTATCGTTTTAGAGGGTCATTTCATGCTTGCACCACTTTAGGGCAGAATTATTGATATCCCCGTATTCTCAAGTGAACGAAGCGTACCAGTATCCCATGTTGGTGTCAACTTGTGATTTGTGAGCTATCAATATAAAGAGGCATGATTATTTGATTGACTTGAAATGTCCAATCTTTGTCTTATCCTGTAATTAGTGCTCTTAAAATTCCAGATACAATTCCATCAGTGCAAAGGAGACCCATAAAATGACCAAACCTATTCGAATATCAGTTGAGGAAGCCCGGCAAAAAGTAAATTCCGGGGCCGCTCTTCTTGTCTGTGCATATGATGATGACGAAAAATTTAAGAACAACCATCTGCTGGGAGCAATCTCATTCGGCGAATTCCGGGAAAAACTCCCTTCATTATCATCGGAGCAAGAAATCATTTTTTACTGCGCCTGAAACAATGAAGCAAGCGCTGCCGGTCAGGCAGAAAAATTGTTAAAGGATGGTTATCATAATGCAGCAGCACTCGGGGGAGGGGTTGAAGCCTGGAAAAATGCCGGATATCCGATGCAAGAATAAACCCCAAGGTTGCAACGTTGGGGTAAACAACGGTCAAAATTGAGATCCATTCAATTTAAAAGTAGCGCAAGTTCATAATTGCGTGAGGAGAATCCTGCACTTCATCAAAAGGGTACCCGATCTTTCATTATTTGCGTAGGCATCGGCAAACGCCTTGGAAATCGCCGCCGGCAGTTGATCGGGGCGAGTGAGGTCGGCAGGAATGCTGACGTCGAGGTTCCGCCCTTTGTAGCTCACGGCAACGGTAACATTGACGGCACTGGCGTTGAAACCGGCGGAAGCTTCGAAACCGATGCTGTTGACAGCCGGGATGGCCTGCATGCCCTTGTCGAGGCCGTCGCGCACCTGGTACTTTTCCATAAACATGTGCAAAAACAAATTTCCGTCCTACCATTTTGGGAACTGCCTAATAAATTTTATCATGATATCGATGTTTTAATTTCCTGGAATATTTGCCAAAATCATCCTGGTAGGTATCAACTATTGCACGTTGAATCCTTTAGCATGAATACTTCTGGCTACTTACCAACATTAAAACAGGGCAATTCCGGCTATTTTCCAGTAATGATATTTATTATACTTATATTTATTTCGCAAATGGTGAAGGGAGACAAGAAGATGAAGGCATTGTATTGGCTATCTGTTCTTGGAACACTCATTCTGATTGACTGCAGTGGGTCTAAAATATCGGTAACCCAAGCGCCGGATGCTGAATTCAAGCCGATTCAAAGGCTCGCCATAATGCTGGATTCAGGTGTTCTGGGAGACGCCATCGCTAAAGAGCTTTTGAATCGGGGCCTAAATACAATTACAGAAGATGAAACCGTTGCGATGGTCGGAGGAATTAGAATTAATCAGATAGGGGTTAGTGCCAGAGAATATTATGCTGCCCTCCGTGAAAAAGGGGTGGATGCCATGCTTACAGCCAGTGCCCGGATGGCCCAAGACGGAAAACCGGACAGGGCCAGTGCCCAGATCTTGGATACGGCTAGTGGGGATTCCCTTATGGATATTGCCTGGCAAAACGCCTGGGGGGAGATGGCGGATCAGATGCGGATCGCGTCATGCGAAAAAGCTCTTCTGAAAAAGCTCTTCTGAGGCGGCTCAAGAAATTGTAAGGGAAAATTCGTTGTTGACTGAGTTGACTATATGGCTTTCATCTTGAAGGCGATTTAGAGTTGTTTCAAAAAGTATTTCCACCAACTCCGGTGTAAATATGTAATTGACGTCCCCGAGTGTCCTCAAGTTGAGCTTAGCGAAATCCCGCTTTACGGGAGAAGCTGTCATTCTGCTATAGTAGCCTGCGGGGGAAGACATCTGACGATGTAGATGCAGTCATCCTCCAAAGGCAGATAAATATCTGCAAGCCCTTTCTCATTGTTAAAAGACTCATTATCTTTACTATATCGCTATGAACTGATACAACGATGTGCGTTTATGTCCGGAGCGTTTCAGCAAACCCATCTTGACGCCTTTGTGCAGGTCCCTGCTGGCCGTAGCCGTTGAAATTGTTTTTAAAAGATTTTGATAATTCTTGCGTGAAAACGTTTTTACACCAAATTCCGTTCATGCGATCCCAAGCCGATTTTCAGCGGTAAGCGTTACCCCTCGAGTTTCTTCAATCAGCTTCTTTAGCGATTTTTCTATCTGTCTAATAATAAAAGCCACAAAATCTGTACAGTCACCGGTATCATCACCCTTGGCGATGTAATTTGACACGGGGTGAGATCGTATTTCATAGCCTCGATAATATCATTTGATACTATCAATAAATCCAGGGTATTTCAGATCCTTTTGACAACCTATGATCCGGTGACCGGAATAATTTTTCGTAAAATTAGACCGACCTCTAGGCGCTGTCCGTCTAATAACTTTGAATCGCTCATTTAGGTTAAAACCAAATTATGACAGGAGAAGCAATATGAGCACAATATCAAGGAGTCAATCCGGTGGTAGCCGGCGAAAGCAGCTTAGGTGCGGCCTGGTACTCATTCTATCCGTTATCGTATTCACCCGGGGAGAAATTCTAGCGGCAGCCAATACATCCCCCACCATCCGACTGTTTCCAACCACCGTCGTCGAAAACATCAAACATACCGGGGAGGCGGCCAAGGCCATGGAAGCGGACCTTCAGAGTGTGATCGATCGGCTGAATCAGCAGGAAGCGCTTTACATGGCCAGTAAATGCGAAGGATCTGAAGCGGAGCCGGGCTGCAGCGAGATCGCCGGCCAACTCAGCCAGACCTACCTGGAGATGCTTGATCTGATGGAAGCACGCCTGCCGGGAATGGAGGATTCCGTCAGGGCTACCGGCGCCAGCCTGGAAAAAAGGATCCGCAAAGAACTCGGCCATAAAACGACACCGCGGGGGCTGCAAAAGCTGCTTGCCGGAACACTTCAGAAACCGGCCGAATCTCCCCGCTACAAACGGCCTGCGAGAAAATTAAGCGAAAAGTTCAGACAATATTATGACCTCGTGGCGATGAGATCGACAGCGGATTCAAGGGGGTCGCTTGCTACGGTAGCGGCTGAAATATACCTTGATACCCAGGAAGTTCAGGATCTGATTGCACTGACCCGTGATGAGATCAGTCGCGCCAAGCTCATGCTCGATCTTGACCAGGCCTACGGCATTATTACGCCGGAAATGTTTGAAATGGTCGACCAGGTAAAAACGATTTTATTTGGAGACACCGGTGAAGCGGGCGGCATCCCGGGTCCCCCGCCGGGAAGCACTCGGGCAGAATATCAAAGTCCTCTGGAACAGTAAGGATATAGTTATCAGGTCACAAATGGAGGTAAATCATCATGATACGGTTTGTAAGAAAAATCTATTTCGGCAAAAATCTGCTTTTCATCATGGCAATTCTCGGGCTTCTGACTCTGTCGTGTGAGAATCGGAAGTATTTAAAACCGGCCTGTACACTCCCTTCAGGAGTGAATCTTGAAGAAGCCTTGGAGCATTCCAGAAAAGATCTTGGACATTTGGGATGTGAACCCATGTTTGACAGCTACTTTGTACGGCTCATCGATGTTGCCAAACGCGATCCGGATTTGGAAAACAAACGCCGCTTCAGTGAATTTCTGGAATGGGCCCATGACCAGGGCATCATCGATAAAATTCAGGCCCGCAGCTATTACAACCGATATTTCAACACAACCTTCATATCACTGCCGGATGATTATAATGTGTGTTCCACCTGTACCGAGGAAACCAAAAAAAGCATTGAGAATCAAATGGAAAATGAGCTCCGCCAGAAAGAAGAAGGCCTGTTAAGAGCCTGCCGGGATAAAGGTGCCTATTACACGGCTTCGGATCAATACAATTCAATCTTGCTTCTACTGGATGCTACCTGCACCTCGTGCCGGAATTGAAAAGAAAGTAGTCATTCGTTTTTTCCGCTATACCAGCCTGATATAACAAGGGGCTGAAGTAAGGCTTAATATGGGAACCAAATCTTATTCTGCAAACCGATTTTCGGGAGGGTTCATCGCCGGTGCATTGGGGGCATTGTTGCTCGGCGTCGTGCTGCTATACGTGTTGAATATGTCTGAGGTGTTGGCCATATCCGTGTTGGATGTTCCCAGCGTTCAGCGGGTGCTTTCGTGGGCCTATGAGAACCTAAGACTGTCAGTGGTCCCCTTTTTTTTAACACTCATATTTTATACCGGCGCCATGTGGCGTTTGAAGCATTATTTGAGAGATCAGGGTGCTTCTGTGGAAAAGATTGCACAGGCCGATCACCTGGTGGATATTTGGATTAACCTTTTTTTCGGCATCGGTGTGATCTGGACGGCCATCGGCATGCGGGGTGCCTTGCTGGAAGGGCTAGGAAACCTGAATGCTCACTCAGCTGCAAAACTGGGGGCTTTTTCCATCCTGCAGCGGCTCGTTGACGGCGGTATTCTGCTGGCACTTTCGACCACCATCGTCGGCGCTATTGGCGGATATCTTCTACGTCTCATTAAATCCTTGGCCGTTGGCACTCAGGTGAGAATTTACTACAGCCGGGTGGCTAAGCAGCAGGCCGATGCGGTCAACGTCGTTCTGGAATCCATCGATGAGCAACTCAACCAGCTGGTGTCCTGCGCGGAGAGGCAACCGCCGAAACAGCGGTGAATAGGACCTAATCGGGCTTTTTCTGACAACATATTGTCAGATAATGAAGCATTCAGGTTTCAGCAATTTGAAATTTCAAATAACAAAACACAAATACCAAATAAATCACAATGACCGAAATTCAAAACCCCAAACAAAATGATTGAATTATGACTCCTTTGCATCCATCAACGATGTTATATTTCCCGGACACCCCGAGTCTGCTTGATGATGCGGAAATGCTGCAAACGGATGTCATGCGGTTTTTTGCGATTTTGTGTTTGTGCCTGATGGCGATATTTGCCCTGGTCAAAACATTGCCGATGGCGCCGCCGGAGACCGGACCAGCCATCATGGAGCCCGCGGATCAGAAAACAGATGCAAAATTGCTTCAAAAAAAAATTGCCGCACTCGAAGAAAGGCTTGACGAATTGCAAACCCGGCGACAAGCGGCGACGGCCGCTGCCGAACAGGCATCGGACCAGGCTACCCAGGCGGCAAAAACGGAAAAAGCTGTCTACGACCGGGTGGCTATTGCAAAACAGGAGTTGGGAAAAGTCTCACAAACGCTCGGGGATACACGGCGGGAAATTGAAGTGCGGGAATCCAATCTGGCGCAGATTTTGGAAGATATTGCCGACAAGCAGCGAGTTCGGGCAGGATTGAAAGCCCAAATTGAAAACGAAACTCAGAGTCTGACAAAAATTCGGGTAAAGATGGCGCAAGTCCGGGAAAAACTGGACCGGAATCAGCTACCAAATCAAGAGCCCGTCAATAAGCCAACCGGGGTCACGCCACCACCGGTGCCTGCCCCAAAAGGGTTTGTCCTCCGGTTTGCTTCAGATGAGGCTCTGGCAAAGCTTATCTCTGATGGCAAAGTGAATTTTTTTGCCATCACCGGCCAAAATGCCTGGCAATTAATGCTGTCCGGCGGAAGGCCGGTTTATTTAGCAGCCGAATTCCCCCGGCAAATTTATGAGATGGAAACCCCTACCGTTCCCCTTGATTATGCTGCGGTATTTCAACGGCAAATAGCGGTTGGCGGTCGGCGAAGATTGACCTGGGGTGTCACCTTGCCCGGACGAACGACGGCTTCTATTAATCAGATCGTCAGAGGCCGCCAAGGGGGACACTTGATTATCACGGCAGACGGTCGGGTAAAGATAAATTGAAAGCGGTGGGAAATATGAAAATAAGAATGCTGCCGGTGGTCGCATTTTGTATTTGGATGGGGCTCTCGGCGTGTACGCCTATCTACGTGGCGCACGATGTCGATCCATGGTCAGGTGCGCCTGCACTTGATAGGTGGCTGGATGATACCCTTATGCCTTACCTAGTGCAGCAACTCGGGCAGCATCCGAGGTTTAAAGGACAGCCTGTTTTGCTGGTCCGAATGCAAGGCGACAATGTCTCGCCCCGCATCGATGATTTGACGGATCAAATCCGACAAAAAATCATGGACGCGTTGCTGAAACAACCGGGCTTCGATCTTTCCTGGCGACCGGCCATTCGACCCTGGAGGCACCACCGCAGCCTGGAGGAGGTCTCCTGTGGAAATATTCGCAGGATTCATTATTATATCGGCATCGACTGCGGGCTGGCCCGGGTGGGAGGGCACCTTTATGTTAAGGTCCGGGCCTTGAATCTTGTCGAGCAAAAATGGGTATCCGGTTTTGGTAAATCCTGGCAGGGCTCACCAACCCCAGCCCAGAAAGCGGCTTTGGGTCGCGAACACCCGGATGACCGCCTGCGCGGCCTGCGTCCGCTGCCGTTTTCCGACCGGCAGCCGGATCTGCTGGCGGCCTACCTGGCGCGCAACTTAAGCTGTCTTATGCGGCAGGGGGAAGAAGACGATCCGGTGGTTTATGTCGAAAATGTTGCGCTGAATACCCCAAAGGTTTTCCAGACAACCCTGGAACTTGTGGAAAAATACCTGGCGCGCTTCCGGGAGGTCGAGGTCACCGACGACCCAAGCCGGGCGAACGTGACGGTGGTCACCGAAATTCATGCCATCCATCAAAACCTGTGCCAGGTCTGGGTGGCAGCCAGACACCGTCAAGGTGCCAAATATCTGCCCGGTGCAGAAACCGAAGCCTACGTGCTGTTGGACGCCCAAAAGAAAACAGCCGTCGCCGGCTCCAATCCGCAGACTTCTTTGGAATCCGAGCGCCCGTTGCCGCAAGCCCGCGGCCCCTCTTTGATTTCATCATTTAGCCTGCTGACGCCGTTGAATCCGGCCTTTTGTGCAACCGATAGCCCCTGGATAGGCGGTATGCGGCGGGTGCAATCTCGTGAACACCTTCCCTCGGGGGGCTGTTTAGCGATGGAAATCAGTCTTTTAAAAGCGGCCCGTGTTTTTCTGGTGGGGCGCAGTGCCGACGGCGAACTGACGGAACTATTTCCATCTGAATGTCCGGCCTTCAGGCAGATCGACGCGCAGCTGCGGCCCGGCAAGCGGTTACGGTTTCCGCCGCTTTCCAACCCCGGCCAAGGAATTCTGGAGTTAGACGATTCTGCCGGAATGGAAAAGGTATACGCGATTGCCATCACGGAACCGGATCTGGCAAATCGGTTTGCAGACCGCCTGGCGCAACACCGGGGCTTGTGTCGTCCGGCAAAAGATTTTGAGAATTTGATGCCGGTCACTTCCCTGGTAAGCTCAAACCGGCGGATTCAGTACTGGCAAAAATACTTAAGTCATCTTTCCGGCCGTTATCCGGAAATGGTGGAGTGGCGGGAGATCCTCTTCTGGCATGACCCGCCTTGATTTTGGTGCGGCTTCTTAAAGATTGGAAATGGTCATTAGATCTCTCACAGAGCCCTTGTTTTTTCTATCTGCGATCTTTGCGTCTCGAGCACAGCCCCACGGAGCGGGATGCAAGCACAGGCGGTTACTATTCACTCACCTACCCGCATAGCATAGAGTGATTAATTAAAATGATTCATCCTTTTAAAAAAATTTCTAATCTGATGATATGCCTTTTGTTGCTTGGATATGGACAGCCGGTTTTCAGTTCGGTCAAAAGTAACGAGCCGGATGTTGAGGCACTCTGGGATCGGTATCTGTCCGATGATGCCCGAAAACCCCCCGTTATCCGTTATCCCTTTGAACGCTGCTTTAAACTGGCGTCTGCAAAATACAGCCTCCCGCTGTCATTCCTGCTGGCTGTCTCCCGCGGGGAGTCCAACTTTGATCCCGAAGCAAAATCAGACCGCAACTGCCATGGTTTGATGCAAATCCAGTGGCCTCAAACCGCCAGACATCTGGGAATTTATCGACTGGATGCGCTGTATGACCCGTGTACCAATATTCATGCCGGGGCCAGATATCTTAGAGAACTGCTGGACCGTTATAGCGGCAATCTGAACCTGACCTTGGCGGCCTATAACTATGGACCGGGTCGTATTCGCAAGAATTCCAGCTCCGGCAGCATCCCCCAAGGTGCGCAATGGTACAGCGGCTATATTTATCATCACCTGAAACACATTTTGAGTGGTGCGACCGCTTCCACGGTGGCATCCGGATCCGGTGGCCGTCTGCGATATAACCCTAAACAACAAATTGAAATCATAACCTTTACCAAACCCTATCGCGCAGCCGGATTCTACCAATACCTTAAAGAAAGGACTCCTGGGCTGAATCTGGACTGGTACCGGATGGGCTTGGGTCGATATCAGGTCGTGATGCTCTATGCCGATGAACGCACACTGGAACATGGTAAAAGAAAATTAAGAAAACTGGGCATAAGGGTGAAAGGAAGGTAGGCGCATTCAGTTAAAAGTTTTTGTAAACTTATTTCGGGTTTGATTCGTCATACCAAGATAGGGGTTTGGCCCCAATAGAAAACAGCTTTCCCATCATTTGTATTCAAGGAGACTTTATGGCCAAAAACAAAAAGCGGTCACACGGCCTGTTATCTTTCCTTTTATGGCTTCTGTTGATGTCTATCATCATGGTTTCGGCGGCCCGTAGTGAAGACCGGGCGTTGCTGATCGGCGTCGGCCGCT
>JBAVYC010000261.1:0-4939 GCA_049698595.1 Desulfobacterales bacterium
TTGATAAGCAGATCACAGTCACCCAAAATAGTGTCATCGTTGTCGCAGGTTACGATGGCGGCAGCGTTTTTTATTAAGATTTCGTCAGGCATTTATCCCTCACTTGGTCCGGGTTGAGCGACTGATCGAGCAATGGTAATCGAGTCAGTAATCGCTCAAATAATGAATATCTAACCTTCTTTCATGACGAACAGCATATTGACTGCCATAAGTGCCAAAAAGAGTTTTACCTGAAAGGCTGAGCCATGCAACGCAGCTGCATAAAGCAAAAAAGGTATCAATAGCATTAATATCAGAGCCGTGGTTTTGAGCTTTGCGATGTGTTTACTAATAAATTTATTCATAACCTTTAAGCAATAAAGCTTGCCAGCATCACGATAACGCCGATCATACCGGTAATAACAAGCCCATAACGTAATGTCGCCTTTAATACCGGTCCCTCTTGCCCGGACAAGCCGACAGTTGAACAACCCACGAGTATTTTTGCCGGAGCAATCATGCTCCCAAGCGCTCCGCCGGTTGTCTGGGCGCCCAGAATCAGGGCCGCACTGAGCCCTGCCAATTGGGCGGTCTCCTGCTGGAGAACGCCAAAAACGACATTGGAGTTGGTGTTGCTGCCGGTCATGAAAGCACCCAGCAGACCGATCCATGGTGAAACCAGCGGGAAAATGAAACCGAACGCCCTGCTGATCCCTTCAGCAAGGATGTAAATCATCTGACAGTGATCCATTATCATGGCGAAACAAACCATGCTGACAATGCCAAGACTCGTCGGAACACCGCTTTTCACGGTTTTCTGCCATATGGTCTTTAAGCCCTGGGGTTTATAAAAGCCCTTTGAGTGGTAAACCAAAAAACTTATAACGGATGAATATAAAAGCAGGGCGCCGCCATGGCCGAAGATATTGATGGCCTGGCCATTTCCGGCTTTTGTGACCCATCCTTTAAGAGACACGATTTCCGGGAATGCAAAAGTGAGTTTCACCTGCCCGAGCAATGCTTTGACGGAAGGTACCATAACGCCGGTAGATACAATGGCAATCAGGATAAAGTAGGCCGACAACGACCACCACAGCCCCATTTCTGATTGAATTTGAGAAGGCGCGGTTTGATTATATATCCTAAATTTTGCCACTGCCAGGCTGGCGCAAAGTCCTGCAAGGCTGGCTCCGAAACCGCCAAGGGTCCACATCCCGGAAACTGCCAGCGCAAATTGAGTGCCGGCCATGGCCGTGCCGACGATAAGAATCGCAATCAGGCTGTGTTTTACCATCTTCCAGCCCCCATATACATGCACGGCAAATATACCGCAAAGCAATGTGGCAATGCCGAGAAGCGCAGCAGACCAGGGCGCAAGATAGGAAGAATCAAGACCGGTCACGGCCATGAGCGCCTGAAACGATGCCCCCATCGATCCAAATGTAACGGACCAGGAGTGTCCGATGGCCGGGACCGCAACGGCAACAACAGGAGAAAACCCAAGACCAACAAGGAGCGGTGCAACGACAGCGATTGGGACACCGTAACCGGCGACGCCTTGCAGAAAAGAAGCGAATACCCAGCCGAAGATTACAATTTGGATGGATTTGTCCCCGCTGAATCTTTGGATGCCGATTCCGATCGCTTTAATGGCACCGGTCTCATTGACAACATTAAATAAAAGCAGCGCCGCCCAGATGATGTAAAGAACGTTGAGGGAAAGGAGCACACCTTTCATCTGGGAATATGCAATCAGCTTGGGGTGGGCTCCGAAAACAAGTGCGGCTGCGATCAGAGAAACAAACCAGCCGGCAGCCCCGGCACGGGAGCCGCTCCAGTTTCTAAAAATCATTAGAACAAGTACTGCCAGGATCGGTGAGAAAGCGAAGATCCATTTCACGATAAAAATGTCTGTCATTTAATCGACCAAAGTGCGAATAACGATGAATAAAGATACCATTTTGTGTTGGTTGGACCCATTAACGAGCGATCACTTTTCAGCCACCAGCTTGCGGACGAGTTGAACCGCGTCAACCGCATCGACACCGAAACCGTCTGCCCCGATTTTATCGGCAAATCCCTGATCGATCGGGGCGCCGCCGACAATCACCTTTACCTGATTTCTGAGGCCGGTCTCTTCCAGGGCTTCGATAACATTTTGCATCTCCGGCATTGTCGTCGTCAACAGCGCCGAAAGCCCTAGAACATCCACTTCTTCTTTTTTGACGGTATCAATCAGATCTTCAATCTTCACATCTACGCCCAGGTCAATGATTCTGAAGCCGGCGCCTTCGATCATCATTGTCACCAGGTTTTTGCCGATATCATGCAGATCGCCTTTAACGGTACCCATAGCGATGGTGCCGCGATGTTCGGCCTCGCCGGATTGCAGCAAGGGTTTGATGATATCAAGACCCAGTTTCATGGTTTTGGCAGATACCAGCATTTCCGGCACATAGATTTCACCGTCTGCAAATCGTTTGCCGACAATATCCATGGCGCTGATCAGCGCGTCGTTGATGAGGCGATTCAAGTCGATGCCGCTGTCAACAGCCCCTTGAACCTGTTCCTCTATATCTTTAAACTTCCCGCTAACCACCATCTCCTCGATCGTTTCGAGAATATCTGTCATCTTGGAATTCCTCCTGGTCGATATGAAAAGGAAATTTATCCCGATTTTTACATTTCACTATACGAAGATATATAAAATTTACGCCGATTTCCGATAATCGCAAATACCCAATATCTAATACCCAGTAACACCTAATTGAGTATCGCTCAATTAGGGCTTCAATATCCTTCCATGGCCGCTTCGACAATCGCCCGCAAGTTCTCAAGAGGCGTGCTGAGCGGGATGGCACACTCCGGTGCGATGATGTGCACGCCGGCCTCAATCGCATAGCGCGCCTGTTTAAAAACATCTTCGGGCGTCCCCTGCAGCAAAGCCTGCGGGTTGTTAATATTTCCGACCAGGGAGATCTTATCCCCGACCCGGCGTACAACTTCCCGGGAGTCGACCTGCCATTCGAAGTGGTAACCATCCACCCCCGACTTGGCGAAGAGTTCCAGACGATCCGCGCAGTTGCCGCAGACATGCAGAATGAGCGGTCCCCCCACTTGAGCTGTAATTTCCCGGTGAATGGGAAGCAGGTGCTCCTCGTAATGATAAGGCCCCACCAGGTTGCCGGTGGCGTGGTCGGCCAATACGACAATGTCCGCTCCGGCGCAAAATTGGGCGTTAATGAAGGCAATCGTCGCCGGCATAAGCTGTCGCAGCATTTTTGCCACCCTGGCCTCTTCACCCATCCCCAGGGCGAGCAGAAAGTTCTGGGTGCCGGCCATGTGATAAGACAGAGTCCAGGGCCCCATGACTTTACCGATGATGGCTACGCGGCCGCCCACCTCGCGCCTCAGAATAGCAATGGCGTCCAGAACCACACGACAAGAGGGTTTTTCGAGAAAATCGCTCGGTATCACAATATCGCTAAAATCGGCATTGGGAAACGCCTTGACGTCCGGCATCTTGTCGCGATCGCCCCAATCCACTTGCGCCCCTAAAGCGGCGGCTTCCTGAACCACGGAATACTCAGGCATGGCCGTGTCGAAGCCAAGTATCTCGCATCCGGCCAGGGCCAGGTCGGCCATGGCCCGGGCATCGAGATGCGCTTCGGGGAAGGACACGCCGGCCTTGTCCATAAGTCCGTGACAGGCGATGGAAGTGGGATTCCCAACCGGCGGTCGCTGACCTTGCCGGCCACCGAACATGGCGGACATCACCAGGTTGCATGAATTGAGCTTCATTTTCGTTTAGGCCTCCTACCGGCTTTATTCTTCACATATGTCTTTATATAACAAGGACTTTGGTTCTTTTATGTCCTCTTTGTCCTTAACCCTGAACCTTTGAACCCTGAACCCTTTAACCCATCGCAGAGGACCTAATAAAAAGCCGGGATTTGAGGTCCCGGCTTTCAAAGGTATTTTTTTAATTACACTTTTTTATTTAAACCACCAGCGTTCGGCGTTGCGTTGCCCATCCGCTTCCATGTGGCCGGAAATGGTGCCGTGGCCGATTTTATCGGAATTCGCTTCGACGATCTGGGCGAACATGGGGACAATCGTGCCGCCGTCATCTTTACAGATTTCCTGCATCTCTGCATACATCTGGGCCCGTTTCTTTTCGTCGAGTTCCGCCCTGGCGGCCACCAGCAGCTGGTTGAATTTTTCGTTATTCCATTTGGTATCGTTCCAGGGACCGCCGGCGGCATAGGCTATGGAAAACATCAGGTCTTCGGTCGGCCGTCCGCTCCAGTAGCACATGACAAATTCTTTGACCGTCCAGACATTGCTCCAGTAGCCGTCGCTGGGCTCCCGTACCACATTGATCTTGATGCCGGCTTTTTTGGCATGCTCCTGATACAGGATGGCGGCATCGTCGGCACCCTGAAAAGCGGCTTCGGCGGTGTGCAGGTTAAAGGTGTGGTCCTGCATGCCGGCTTTCTTCATATAGAATTTGGCCTTTTCCGGATCGTACTGCCGTTTTGGCAGATCTTTGGCAAAATAGCGGTTGACCGGTGCGATGGGGTGGTCGTTGCCGGCCTCGCCATAGCCGTTTAGAATGCGTTTCACCATTTCGTCACGGTTGACGGCGTACTTGAGGGCCAGACGGACATTGTTGTCGTCATAAGGTTTCATCTGGGTTTGCATGGGCATGGTGTAGTGGAATGTCGCCGTCACCGCGATGATCTCGATGCCTTTTGACCTTTTCAGGAGGTGGACCGTTTTCCGCTCGCAGCGGTCCATGAAGTGAATCTGCCCGGTCTTGACGGCGTTGGTCCGGGCATTGACATCGTTGATGGCGAGGGTTTCCACTTTGTCGAAGTGGGCGCGTCCCTCTTTCCAATAGTTCGGATTGCGTCGGGTGATAGCGGTGACACCCGGTTCCCATTTCTCAAGTATGTAT
>JBAVYC010000262.1:0-7348 GCA_049698595.1 Desulfobacterales bacterium
TCTCAAGGGCGAAAACACCGTTGAAATCCTTATTGATATCAATCACGTCTAATAACGCCATTTCAAAATTCCCCGCGCTGGCCTGATCTGAATTTCTCCATGAGCATAAACCCGGCCGCCGAAACCAGCATCAATATACTGCTCATCGCCATGGCCTGACCATAATTGGCCGCGCCCGGCTGCCCCAGGAATCGATAGATAGCCAGGGGCATGGTCGGTGTCTGGGGTCGTGCCACAAAAACAGTGGCGCCGAATTCACCTAGACTAATCGTAAAGGCGAAGACCGCAGCGACAACCAGCGCCCGACCCAAAATCGGCAGATCCACAGTTCGCCAGACCTGCCATGGACCGGCACCCAGCACGGCGGCCGATTCTCTGAGCTTTGGAGGGATGCCGCGCAGGGCCGGCAGCAGGCTGCGCACCACAAAAGGAAAGGCCACCAGAGTGTGGGCCAGCGGTACCAGCATTGGAGAAGTCCGCAGATTCAGCGGCGGTTTGTCCAAAGCAAGGATAAAACCAAAACCGAGGGTTACCGCGGATGTTGACAGCGGCAGCATGAACAAGGGGTCCAGCACGGATCGCACACGGTTTGACGGTCCGGCCAAAAACACCGCTGCCGGCAGGCCCAGGGTCAACGCGATCAGCAGGGTTGCCAGGGCAAAACCGAGAGAGTAGACAACGGCCTGCACGGGAGGAACGAAAAATACGGATTCGGTGGTGTTCTCAAACAACGTTCTGTAAAAACCCAGTGATACCCCCGTTTCGGTGGTAACCGACTGGATGATGAGAGAAATCATGGGAAGCCCCAGAAAAAACAACATAAAACCGACGTTGGCGGTCAGCATCAGCCGATCGGCACCCGAGTCAATTTTTTTCTGCGTGACCGCCCGGGACTCCGGCTTCAGCGCCATGGAGCGGCTGCGCTGCAACCAGGTATATACCCACATGAGCGCGAATGTAAAAAGGATCTGCACGAGGGACAATGCGGCTGCCATCGGCAAATTGAAAAGATGAATCGCCTGACGGTAGATCTCCACCTCGATGGTGGCAAAGCGGGGTCCACCCAGAATCAGGATGACACCAAAGCTGGAGAAGCAAAAAATGAACACCAGCAGGAATGCCGCCATAATTGCAGGGCTGAGAAGCGGCAGGGTCACTTTTAAAAAGGCCCTAGCGGGTGAGGCACCCAGCATTTTGGCCGACTCCGTCAAACCGGGTTCCAGCCGGGACCAGTATCCGCCTACAATGCGAACGACAACCGTGTAATTATAGAAAACATGGGCAATTAAAATGAGAGCAATGGTCTGGTCGACGGCCACGGGTGGCGAAGCCAGATGGAACCACTTCATCAAGGCAGTGTTTACCAGGCCGTAGGGGCCCAGCAGGGAATGAAACGCGGCGGCCACTACCACCGTGGGCAGGACAAATGGCACCGTCGTGAAAGACCGCAACAGCTCTTTTCCCCGGAATTGATACCTGGCGAAAACATATGCTCCGGGCAGGGCCAAAAGGAGCGTCAGAACGGTCGAAACCAGCGCCTGCCAGGTCGTAAACCACAATGTGCGCACATAGATTCCGCTAGTCACCAGTTTTTTAAGATTGCCCGGCCCCCAGGCTTCCTCCGGAAAAAAGCTGGCGGTCAATATTTTTATCAGAGGATAAAAATAAAATATCGCCAGATAGGCCAGGGGCAGAGCCGCCAGCAGGGCATAGGATTTCGAGCTGATATGTTTCATTGTTGAGCCGCAATCTATCGTAAAACGGTGTCCGTCCAGGCCTCGATCCATTTTTCACGGTGGGCGGCAATGTCTTGCGGTGATATAAAAACCGGATGCTCGGCAACCCTTGCGTGTTTTACAAAGACCGCCGGCAAAACGGCTGTTTTGTTTGCCGGAAAGACGAACATCTGCAATGGTATGTCCTCCTGGAAGGTCCGCGCAAGCATAAAATCCACCAGCTTTTTGGCAATATCAGGCTTTTGGGTACCCCGCAAAATCCCCACAAACTCGACCTGTCGAAAACAGGTTCCTTTTTGCACGACGGCTGCCGTTGGGGATTGCTCCATGGGCTTGTCGGCAAAATGAACTTCGGCTGCGGGGCTGCTGGCATAGCTTACGACAACAGGCCGATCTCCTTTGGACGCGGCGCTGAAGGATCCCCAGTACGCTTTTTTCCAACTGGCGGTGACCTGGACATGGGCGGTTCTGAGTTTTTTCCAGAAAACGAGGTAGCCGTCCTGTCCGAAATGTCCGACCGTGGCGAGTAAAAAAGCCAACCCCGGTGAAGACGTTGCCGGATTTTCAACCACCGTCAAACCATCATATGCCGGCACTGTCAGATCCTCAAGACGGGCGGGCGGCGCAAGGCCCTTGGCGGCGAACCATTGCTTGTCGTAGTTTAAGCAAACATCGCCGTAGTCGACCGGCAAAAGGCGGTAGGTGGGGTCCAGCTTAAGCTCGTCGGCAATATCATTGAGATGGGGTGAGCGGTAAGGTATGAACATGTCCGCCGCCAGAGCCCGGCTCAGAAACGTATTGTCCACGCCAAAAAGTACGTCAGCCATGGGATTGTTTTTGGAAAGTATCGCCTGGTTCAGCATCGCACCGGTATCCCCGGCTTTTAAAAATCGGAGCCGGACACGATGTCTACTTTCAAATTCTGCGACAACCGCCTTGCTGACGCTGAAACTATCGTGGGCCATTAGGATAATTTCAGGGGTGTTGTCGGATGCAAGCCCTGAAGGTAACCAGCCGGTGGATAGCGTTGTGCATATGAGTATTATCCATGCAATTTTTTTCATGTCATTCTCCTTTAAGAAAAGAAATATAGACTAATGTATCGCGATCTATGCAATTTATTGGCCTCCGGCTTTTAGAGCCAACGCCTTGCAGAGCCTACGCCTCGGAGAGAATCTTGGTATTTTTCGTGGTCATTCACTTGGTAAGCCGCATTCCAATTGGGGCGAAGCCCCTAGCTTGTTTCGAACCCATAACGGCAATGGGGGCTTACCAAAGCGGCAACATCGCACGCCGGGTCGTTAAGCGGAAGAATTTATGCAGGCTTTTCAAATGAGGGCCGTTGCGGGATAAAAAAAACCGCCCAATGAAGGACGGCTTGATAGCTGCAGTTTTCCTCCACCAGCATTATCCGGATCAGGTTCAACGGTCGGACTCAGAATGTAATATTAAAAAGAGTCCCTCTCAGCCCGGTACCTCCGAGCTCCCGGCTTTGCCATATAACAAAAAATATAATCAGTCAGGATATAGCTTCATAACATGCTGGTGTCAAGGCATTTTAATTTTTGACCGTAACACCTTTTTATCTATTTTTCCAACCGCGGTAAGGGGTATCTCATCGATCAGCTCGATAATTTTGGGGACTTCATAGGGCGCGCATTTTTCTTTGGCAAATGCAATAATATCATTCTTTAACGCTTCCTCATCACCATCAAAGCGATAAGCAGGATCGAGCTGTATGTATGCTTTGACAAGCTCGGAACCGGGGCGATCCGGGTTATCCTCACCGATCAGCGCCAATACGCCGATAGCCGGATGTTCGGATAAAGTGTTTTCCACTTTGCTGGAAAACACTTTAAATCCACCGACAATAATCATGTCTTTGGTGCGATCCACAATCCGAATGTAGCCATCTTCATCCATGATGCCGACATCACCGGTGTGCATGAATCCATCATCATCGATAGCAAACCCGGTTTCATCGGGCCTGTTAAAATAACCCTGCATAACCAGCGGGCCTTTGATGCATATTTCTCCTGGGTCGCCCAAGGGGACTTCTTTATCGGAGCCCGGATCTACGAGTTTGCAGTCAACGTTTAAAAAAGGCAACCCGATGGTCCCCAATTTCTTGGGGCCTTTTGAAGGGTTCATGGTGGCCACCGGCGAGGTTTCCGTCATTCCGTAAAGCTCCAACAGCTTGCCCTCTCCGATAATGGCTTCCAATTCTTGCTGTGATTCCTTAGGAAACGGAGCGGCGGCGGAAATGCAGATCCCCAGCCCGGAATGATCCAGTTCTTTGAATCTGGGATTGGCCATCAGCATCTGATAAAGTGAAGGGACGTTGGCCAGGTTGGTCGGTTTATATTTGGCCATTTCCTTGCAGATGTGGTCCGTATCGCGGGGGTTGGGAATGAGAACCTGGGGCCAGCCGAAGAAAAGGGCGCTTTCACAAACCGTCAATCCTGCGATGTGAAACATGGGAAAGGCCGATAATAATGTACCCTTGCCCCATTCCCAGCCCAGCCATTTGTTGATGCTTAGAATATTGTGGGCGGCATTTCTATGATTTAACATCGCACCTTTGGGAGCGCCGGTGGTTCCACCGGTATATTGAATCCATCCCAAATCATCCGGTGTCAATTCAATTTCTTGGGGATCTGTCGGGTAGGTTTTTAAAATCTCCCGATGGAAATCCAGCACAGCGATACCTTCCAGGGATACAACTTTACCCGAGGGCACCTTTTTTAGGAGTTTACCCAGCACCTGTTTAATTTTCGGTAAAAATCCGGCCACACTGGTGGCTGCCACCAGCTTTAATCCTGGAATGTCCGGTGCAATTTTAACAATATGACCGGCAAATATTGCATCAAGAGTAACCAGGGCGACTTTCCGGCCGGTGCTGCCCAGATCATTTAGCTGATATTTGATCTGCTCGGCCGAGAGTAACGGAGACACCCCGGAGATAACACACCCGGCTCTCAAGGCTCCGATCAACGCGATTACATATTCAGGTAAATTGGGCAAATTTATCCCGACGATGTCACCCTTTGCAAAGCCCTTGTCAACCAGCATATTGGCAAACTGATTGGCATACTGATCTAATGCCCTAAAGCTTATTTCGACACCCAGGTAACTCAAAGCAGTTTCATCGGCAGTCTCATCAAAGGCCCGTTTTATCATTGCCACATAAGTTGTTTCATATTCTTCAGGTTTAAGATCTTCCAATCCTTCATCCCAATTTTTTTTCCAGAATCTTTCTGCATACATGTTCAATTCAGCCTCCTTTCGGTTTAACCAAAATTCTTCTCCCCGGATTAGGGAAAATCAATATGAAAATGATCTATTTAGGCCAAAATTTCTGGATTATCGGGTCGGGGAAAAATCAGCGACCCCTAGCAGCTGGGGCTATGAGGATGGCCCTGGAAGGGGCCGGGGCCACCTCTGCTGGAGGCCGCTGATTTTTAACTATTCTGAGTTTTAGGAAACTAGATTGACATCTAATATTTGGTGATCAATTTTTGGTAAGATCCCAACAGATCCTGATCGATGAGGGTTCACAATTTTTGAATAGACCCTAATAGTGCAACATCGCAGAAGACATAAGGATACGGAACCCCCTTTCTTTCCATATGGCAAAAAATGCCTGCTCTGTCAAGCCAATCCTTTTATCCAAGGATTCATAGAAAGTTGCTTAAAGGCGGCGAACTATTGATCATCAGGAAAAATAGTATTATCTTAAAAGGCCAGCCTGATAAGAATAATAGCCTTTAGGGATATTTTAAGACATGAACCAGTTGGGGTGAAAAATGGAAAAGAATTGGGAAAAACAACTTGCATGCGCCGAGAAATGCCGGAGATGCGGGCAATCTATGCAGGAAAAGGACCGCAGGCTTCTATCCGTCTATGACCATGAGCCGATATGCATGGGATGCAAAAAAGAGGAAGAAAAACGGCCGGATTACGAGGACATGTCCAAACAGATGATTGCAGCCTGCATGCAGACAACCAACAAACCTTATGGGGATCCTGCCAGTTATTGCTTCCACCACTTTTGCCCATTTAAATGTATAACGTGAAGCAGGCATTAGAAGCGTTTTTGCCCGGGAAACCCTAACCCGGACAAGTCGGAATTTACTATTGATGCATCTGAAGGTAAGGAGGTCTTTATGAAAGCTCTGGTGGCATACTATTCTGAAAGCGGCAATACGGAGAAGCTGGCTAAGGCAATTTACGACGGCATAGACGTACCTGATAAAGAGATTCTGCCAATCGGTGAAGCAAATGCAATAGACTATGATGTCATCTTTGTTGGATTTCCGGTTCAGGCCAGCAGTGTGCCCACAAAGGTGGAGGGATTTATCAAAAGCATACCAGAGGGGAAAAAGCTGTCCTTTTTTGTTACCCACGGCTCTCTGCGAGGAGGCCAACTGGCCATCTCTGCCCTGTATTATGCCTTCAGCCTGGCGTTGAAGCACTCAGTTATCGGTACCTTTGGCTGTCGGGGCCAGGTCAAACCGGGGTTAATCGATGCATTGTTGAAAAATCCCGAACACAAGGCTTGGGCCTTGGAGGCCCAAAGTGCCGCCGGACATCCTGATCGATCGGACCTGGAAGACGGCAAAGAATTCGCGAATTTAATGATTGCCAAAGCGCGCAACATGTAATGTCGCGTAAAACCGCCACGCTTCCTTCACATGGCGCGCTGACGAATCCAGGTTTCAAGTTGGGCTCGAGGAATCAAATCCAAAATCTTCAGACCTTTCTCCTTTTCCCATTGGATCATCAGGCGGTGATGGATACCCACTCGGATTCGGTAAATATGCGGGATCGTATCAATACCTTTCGTCTGGCGCCAAATTTGTTTGTCGTGGGCCGCAAAGCCTGTAGCAGCCTGCAGGGATTTGGCAACAACCGCTGCGGGTGCCGCTTCGCAGCTGCGACGATACGCCGCACTAAATTCCGGTAGCATTATTTTTTTTGGCGTCGTCCCAAACTCAAGACCGGTACTTTGCTCATTCTTGGGCACGGTCGGCGTTTTCTGGGATTCCCGCATGCGCAACTTTTTCTGTGTCTCCTTCAGTTCTTTGCGCAGTTGCCGGCGCTCATGTTGTTGCAGGTTGATTTCGGCTTTAAGGTTATCGATTTTCCGATGCAGATCGGAAGCGGTTTTTCTTTCTTCAGGGGAAATAAGCTCTGGAGATATGACTGCATTTTGTCGGGAGGCGGTTGATTTTTCAGCCAACTCGAATCTTTTGACAAGCCTGTCTAGTTCAAGTTCCTTTTCTTTAAGTGCACTATGTCTCTGGGTTGCCAGGCGGCTAGTTTCGGAAACTTTTTCTTTAAGTTTCTGGATTTGAGTATTTTTCGCTTCCTCTTGTAGATCAAAGTCGCCTTTTTTCTGTATCTGGTCAAAAATGTCTTCAAGCGGGTCTTCCCAGGGATTGTGACCCAGATCCGCCCTGCATTTGCGGATAACCTCCATCAACATCTCATTGTCAAAAAAAGCTTCCTGTCGACCGATGACGGCGGCGCGGGCAAATACAATACTCATTGCCGGAAAAATATTTTCAAAATTGTAGCTCAAGGCCAAAAGGGCGTAGTCCAATTTAAAC
>JBAVYC010000263.1:0-2169 GCA_049698595.1 Desulfobacterales bacterium
GCAGAGAGCTATGTTGAGCCTTGGTGGGAAATAGCCAATCGGCAGAACTTGGTTTTAACCCGCTCCTGCTCGGTCGCCGTCATTTCCCGCCGCCAGCTGTTGGCTTGGCTTAAAAACCGCCGGGTCAGAGCGTAACGCTCTTCATAAGGGAAGAACTCCATCAACTCTTTAAAGGCGGCAGCTTTAAAGCGCAGATGGCGGGCCTGGGAGAGCGCACACAAACGCGGCTGCTCGGTTTGGGCATACTGTCCGGCATGGTTGAGCTGCAGGCAGGCCCGGGTTCCATTTTTCTGGATAGCTCGCGATAGACGGGCAAGTCCTGGAACGTACTTTCGACACCCCTGTGATTGGTTTTTCATGGAATTAATTCTTCTCTCTTTTTTCTACGGTTTGACAAACACTACCGGATTGACGCCCAGTGCCCGTAGAAATTCCAACTGAACAGGCTTCAGCGGCCTGACCAATTGCCTTCGTTTACCCGATCTTGCGACCAGGATGCTCAAAAACTTAGTCGTCATCATAAAAGAGGTCGGCCGTTTGGTCGGACGATTCTTCCAGCCGCTGATCTCACTTTGCGACTTTTCCAAATGGCGACGCATGCAGCGTTCCATCAACCGCCAGATGAGAAGTGCGATCAGCAGTATCAACCCTAAAACTTCGATGCGTTTGGGCTTCTTCAAAAAGATGCTGTTGACGATGACCGGGTCTTTTAAAAATCCGAAGTTCTGTTCGATGCCGCTCTGGTTCTTGTATAGTTCCAATAGCGCAGCGGCGGGCCATTGGGACTGCTCCTGTTTGCCGGAAAGGTTCGACAATAAAACGAAACATCCGGCCTTAAGACGCAAGGGGGCAAGTGCCTTTCCATCCAGTTCGATCTGGACATCCAGAGGATATTCATAACCGATGGGCGTGCGTGGTTTTCCTTTGGCGGGCCTGCCTCTGGGATATTTGGCCACTTTTCGGATTTTATACTGCAGCTTGTGGTAGCTGTTTGCAGTGGCTTTTATCATCTTTTCGACCGCCGCCTCGGCGTCGGTCCGGCAATAGAAAGGGCCCGTATTGATTTTTTTTACCAGCGTTTCAAGATCTTGGCGTTTTTTATGAACCAGGCGGTCGATCCGCTTATGCCGCCTTTTGTCATAGGCCGAGGAGTGAATGACCACGGCCCGGTAAATGTCATCATAAAGCGCGACGGTGGTTTCAAACCCGCGGTAATACGCCGCAGGACGTTTTTTCGTGGCCGGAGTCTGGTTGAGTTCGCCAATATCGACCCAGCTGTCGGCCAACACGGCCTCGGATATGGCACGACCGCACGCCTTGTAGGTAGCCGGCAGACGGGTCAGAAATTTTACATTCTTTTCTTTTGCTTTTTTAAGATTGTCCGGGGTGACGAACGCTGCGTCCGCCACATAAACGAAAGCTCCGGGTTTAAGCCCGTGCCGGGCCATGTGCCGCGAGACGCCGCCTAAAAGTTCGTTGTTCAAGCTCTTATCCGATGCGTTGCCGTCTTCGGTGCCCCCTAAGATGGGAATGTTCCGATCCACGCACAGCATCGAAACCAAAAACTGCTTTAGATCCGGACGTTTGTCCTTGCTGTGGCCGTAAGTGATCTTCAAGGGAGGGTCGACAAAATCATAGTCCCCGAAAACGCTAACAGAGGTGGTGTCGAAATGCACACGGCGCGGGTCAATCTCAAATACACCAAGGGCGTTTTGGGCAATCCGGGAAAACACTTTCTGGGTGCCGGTGTCGAATACCTTGTCCAGCACCCGGCCAAGATTGTAGTCGCAGAAAAGTTCCGGTTGGACATCGTGGCCTAACATCAATTCGGTGTCCTTTTCCTGGAAGAATTCCTCAAGCCGGTACAGCGGCGTTCTGCCCGAAAGCGTGTCGAGCACCATGGCCAGAACGGCGATTCCCGGCGAAAGCTCCATTTCGCTGTCAACCATGGCGTCCAGTGTCTCAACCAGCCCGATCTTTTTGGCAAAGTCTTTGATGATCGGTAGGTGGCCGACCTCGGAAAAGGTCAGATTTTCAGGAACCAGATTTTCCATCTTGCCCTCCCATGGGTTCGTGTTGAACTTGTGAGGGCATAAGTATCAGATATTATTACAAATGTCTAGTTGGTTAATATTACCTGTGATATCAATATGTTAAATGATTTAACAT
>JBAVYC010000264.1:0-4014 GCA_049698595.1 Desulfobacterales bacterium
TTTTAAATGCCGTGCGGGTGCCCCAGACGGCCCCGTAAAAAATGTCGTACTGCCCGGACGTGGTGCCGAATATATGGGCTTTGCTGGGTGGTTTGGGCGTTTGGGAATATCCTTTGTGGGGCATTTGGTACGGATTGTGTTGGTATTTGGGGGGTGCGATATACGGCGCGAAAACGGCGACGGCGGTAAAACAGAGCATGAGTGAAAAGCCAATGATGGCCGATGGATTCTTGAAAATTCGGCGCAGGGTGAATTTAAGTTCGCGTATGCGTGGATGGGGTTGGGGCATAGTCAGGTGCCAGTGTAATAAATTTTATTAACTATTTATTCTTCCAGAACATATTGAAATGACTGGATAGCGTTGATGCTTCACTACGTGCCCAGCCTGCGCCGGTCAAAGATCCCGATGCCTTTTGCGGGGAAGGACGTATTAAGTGGTTTTCAGACTCTTAACGAAACCATTTAACTACAACATTGGAGCAATTCATTATTCTTCCATCTTCAATCAGTTCAGCCTTATCCGCGGATCGATAAAGGCGTAAAGAATATCGAGGGCCAGATTGACGAGTACGTAAACCAGCCCGAAAAAGAGACAAATGCTCATTAGAACCGGAATATCCAACGAGATGGCGGCATTGGCCAGCCACCAGCCGATACCCTGGCGGTTGAAGATATATTCCACGGCGATACTCCCCTCCATGGAATAGGCCGCCAGCCAGCCGGCCACGGTGATCACCGGTATGAGCGCATTTTTGCGGGCGTGTTTGAAATAGATGTCTTTTAAGCGCGCACCCTTGGCCCGGGCAGTCATCACATAATCCTTGGAGATTTCTTCGATCATGCTGGAACGCATCACCCTGAGCAAAATGGCGACAATGACGACGACTTGGGTGAAAACCGGCATGACCAGCCGTTTGAAGGCATCCCAGGCAATGTCGAAACGACCGTTCAATACGCCGTCCAGCGTATACAAATAGGTGTAGCGCTTGAACTGATCCGGATTTTCATGAATCCACAAATTGAACTGGTCGTCAATGTAGCCGGGTGGAAACAGATCCAGGTACCCGTAAAAAACCATCAAAATTATCAACGCAAAAAGAAATGTCGGCAAGGACCAGCCGATAATAGCGAAAATCCGGGTTGAATGGTCGATCCAGGTATCCCGGTAAATGCCGGAAATCGTGCCCAGCCAGATACCCAGCAAGATGATAATCGGTATGGTAAAAAGGTTGAGTTCCAGAGTGATGGGAAAATAGTACCAGAACGCCTCCCACACCGGTTTGGCCGCCACGACCGAATACCCCCAGTTGCCCGAGGAGACCTCTTTTACCCAACGGACGTATTGGACGTAGAAAGGGTCGTTTAAGCCATGCTGTTCGACAATGAGGGGGAGATCTTTGACTTGCTGGGGCGATTTGACGTAGGCCATGGCACGTCGTTCGGGGCTGAAGGTCATGAGGATGCCGAAAATCAAGACCGATACTCCGAAAAGCACAAACGCCAGAAAGATTAATCTTCTGATAATGAAGGTTGTCAAAATCGCCTGCCGGCATTTTCGGAGCGGCCGGCGCCAGCGGCCGCTCGGTGATATCGATAAATGTTACCCGATTGAGTCAAACTCAATCGGGAAGGTATTTGGTATTGGGTATCAGGTACTGGTATAGATTGATTTATTTCGATTTTTATAATTCACTTGTTGAAGATATAAAAATTAGCATTCAATTCCGGGAAACACCAATACCGAATACCCAATGCCCGGTACCACCTAATTGAGTATCGTTCAATTAGGATATTAGTTTTTTGACAGGCGTCCGAAAAATTCGATGGCGGGTGAAAACATGGGATTCATTATGTATCCCTTGACATAGTCACGGTACACCCACAGCTCCAGCGGCTGAAACAGGGCGATGCCCAGGGCGTCTTGATACCAGATATTCTGAAGTTTTTCATAGGCGGCCGCACGTTTGGCCGGTTCGACATTCTCGATTCCCGCTTTGAGAAGTTGGTCTACCTCAGGGTTGTTATAGCCCATATATTTGCCGTATGTGCCGTTAGAGCTCATATACGGATACATGAAATTATGGGGGTCCGGATAGTCGGCACCCCAACCGATAATAAAGATCGGGATCTGGTATTGGCGGATGGCCGGCATATAATCTTTCCAATCCACATTGCGCACTTCAATTTGAAATTTGGGGTTTAACGATTCGATATTTTCCTTTAGCATAATAGCGGCGGCTTCCCGCTCCTCACGGCCGGTATTATGGGTAATCACCATCTTGAAGCCTTTTTCCCACACCTGGCCGTCCCATGCTTTTTTCAGATAGCTTTCCGCTTTTTTTAGATCGAATTCATACATGGGCACATCTATTTTGTATTCCAGGCCCTTTACGAGAGGCGTCCCGGGTAAGGATCCAAGTCCGTTTAAAACTTCCTTGACGAAGGTGTCGCTGTCATAGGCATGCATAAACGCTTTGCGCACGTTGATGTCGGAGAAGAAATCGGGAGGAATGCCTTCGCCGTCCAACTTGCCGCTGCCGATGCTGGTATTACCGGTGGGATCGATTTTCTGGCAGAACAGCGCGCCGGTGACGGCGAGCTGGGGAACCTTTTCAATCGTGACCCCTTGCATGGTTTCGACTTCGTTGATAAATGTTTTGCCCACATGGACCCGATCCGCGTCGCCGGCTTTTAGCATCAGCATGCGGGTGGCGTGTTCGGGCACGTACTTGACGATGCCGGTTTTAATTTGGCCTTTGGGTCCCCAATACCCATCAAAGCGCTCAAAAACGATTTGCTTTGAGGTTTCCCACAATCTTAGCTTATAGGGGCCGGTACCGTTGGCGATGGTGCGCAAGGGTTCTTTGCCTTCATCCGGTTTGTTGTATTTGGCGGCATTGGCGATGTTGCCATCCCAGCAGCCGTTGGCTATGGCCCATTCCTTATCCAGAATGGCCGAAGCCGAATAAGATAAAATACCCAGTAGCGGGGGATAGGGTTTCGGGAGATGAAGCACGACATCGTCGCCGTTAACCTCGACGGCCTTATCGATCTTTTCGAAAATACCGGGTATAACGGCGCCGTCTTTGTGGGTATTGCCTTCACCGGTTAACGCTTCCAGCAGCATCCACATGGGTCCGCCGGCCGGATCTAGGATCATGGCTCTTTTCAGGGAGTAGGCCACGTCTTCCGGAGTTAAATCGCCGCCTTCCTGGAATTTGACGCCTTTACGAATGTTGAACGTATAGGTCTTGCCATCCGCCGAAATGCCGCCGTTTTCCACAGTCGGCACCTTGGTGGCCAGGATAGGCGCATATTTTCCGGTATGCGGACCATCGAAGAAAACCAGGGTTTCGTAAACCGTCCAGATCTTGCCAGAGCCGGCCGTATCATAGCATTTTGCCGGATCGATGGTTTCCACCGACCCGATGTCGGCCAGAACGAACGTATCCGGATTTTTCACCTCTGCATTCACGCTGACCACGCCAAGGATCAGCAGGCAGCAGCCAATCAGACAGGCAAATTTTTTCATCACCGACCTCCTTTCTTTTGCAGGTTGAAATGGTTTGATTCCGCTCAATAAAAAAAAACCGCTTTTACCATGGCAAGCAAGGTTATCATTCGGCTCGAACCATAATTTTCCTCCGATACGAATGGTATAGGTTTGAATTCCTAAATCATAAGTACTGGATTTCAATAGCAGGAAATCGACAGAAAGGTCAAGGATAATGCTGCGCAACCCAGGTCAATGCATTTATTAATAATAATAGGCGTCAGATTTCGGCCCGCCCTGGTGCGATATGAGGGATTCTCACTGTCCGCTGCAAGAGACTCATTTTCCTACCTTCCGATTCATACAAGGTTAGGTCTGGGCCAGGGGTGTCAGGAAGGCTATACGCTAAACCGTGTGAAACTACGCCAAAATGGCACGGTTTTTTGATGATTAAACTGGCCGCTTTGGCAGCCGGGTTGAACAGCGAACCGCAGAATATCGAATAACGAATATTGAATTTT
>JBAVYC010000265.1:0-2363 GCA_049698595.1 Desulfobacterales bacterium
GATTGTGGCGGCAGTCTCTTTGGTGGTGGATATTATTTACGCCCTGGTCGATCCGCGGGTGAGGTACTAGTATTATTGAATACTGAAGATTGAAAATTGAAGATTTAAGGAATGCTATCATTTTCAATCTTCAATATTCATTTTTAAGGGGTTTTATGAAATATTCTCCGACACAAGCATTGGCGCAGTTGATCGGACGTTCTGCCCGGATGGGGCAAAAGTACGGGGCTGAGTGGTGGATTCTGGTAGCCGGCGCCGTTATTATACTGGGCGTGGTTTTCATGGCTATTTTTGCAGGGGCTATCGCACCCTACAATCCATCTGACCAGAATACCGGCCCTCAGCTGGCGCCACCGAGTGCCGATCATTTAATGGGTACCGACAACCTGCAGCGCGATGTGTTTTCCCGCATCATTTTCGGGGCCCGTACGATTTTAGGTGTGGCCATCCTGGCGGCCATCATATCTTCGATCGTGGGCATCACCATCGGGCTGATATCCGGTTACTATGGCGGTACCTTCGACCGGCTTTTGTCTCTGATCATGGACTCCGTCTACTCCTTTCCCGGCCTTATTCTGGCGATTGCATTCGCTGCCATGCTGGAGCCGGGTATTATCAGTATTACCTTTGCCGTGGCCGTCATCTATATTCCGACCTATTTCCGGCTGGTGCGGGGACAAACATTGAGCATCAAGGAAGAGCTGTATGTCGAAGCCGCCAGAGCAATTGGTGCGCCCGGTATTACGATTTTGTGGAAGTATATTTTTCCCAATGTCATTGCCACCACGGCGGTGGTGTTTACCATGAACGTGGGGGACGCCATCATGATCGAGGCCGCGTTGACTTACCTGGGGCTGGGTCTGCCGCCCAGCGTGATAGACTGGGGGATGGATCTTGCCATGGGTAAAAAATTCCTGCCCTCGGGTCAGTGGTGGCTGATTACGTTTCCGGGAGCCATGATATCCCTTCTGGCGATCGGATTTACCATGTTGGGGGAGGGCCTATCCGAGATTTTGAACCCCAGATTGCTGGAGCGCTAGCGTGAATCGCAATATTCTTGAAATCAAAAATCTGAATGTACATTTTCCCATTCATATCGGAACCGTACACGCGGTCGAGGATGTAACCCTGAATCTGAAACAGGGCGAAGTGATGGGTTTGGTGGGTGAGTCCGGTTGCGGCAAATCCACCCTGGGTTTTTCCATCCTGAGGCTTCTCAGGCCTCCCGGAAGGCTTGCCGGGGGCCAGATCAACTATCATGGCAACGATATCGCCAAGATGAGTGAAAAGGAGATCCTTAGTCTGCGGGGAAAACGCATTGCCATGATTTTTCAAGACCCTTTGACATCTCTCAACCCGCTTTTTAGTATCGGCGACCAGTTCGTGGAAACGATTTTGACCCATGAAAAGGGAATTTCTAGAAAAAATGCTTTGAACCGCGCCGGGGAGATGCTCCGGCGACTGGGAATTGCGCCGGAAAGACTGCACGAATACCCTCATCAGATGTCGGGCGGTATGCGCCAGCGGATCATGATCGGGATGGCCCTGGTGTTGAATCCGGATCTGCTCATCGCCGACGAGCCGACCACGGCTCTGGATGTGATCGTTGAAGCCCAATTTCTCGATCTTTTAAACGAACTGCGAGATCAATTCAATCTGACCATTCTGCTGATTTCTCATAACCTGGGAATTGTGGCCCAGATGGCCGACCGAATTACGGTGATGTACGGCGGCCGCCTGGCTGAATCCGGCCGGGCCGAAGCTGTTTTTGAACAACCGCATCACCCATACACCCAAGGACTTTTGGCCTCCATTCCCAATATTAAATTAGATCAACCCGAGCTTCACACCATGCCCGGAGCACCACCGGATCTGGTGGACCCGCCGTCCGGGTGTGTGTTTCACCCGCGCTGTCCCAATGTTATGGACAAATGCCGGCGAGAGAATCCGGGGAATTTTAAATGCAACGATCATCTCGCCGCTTGCTGGCTGTATGGTTGACGGATTAAAGATGACAGAGGGCAGATGACGGATGACGGATGACAGATGACGGAGGATGGATGATGGATGACAGATGACAGATGGCAGTAGTGCATGGATTCAGAAGTTGGAATGTGGAATTCGGAAAAGAAAAACGATGGACAAATTGATCGAAATAAAGAATCTGAAAAAGCACTTCCCACTTGACAAGGGGCTTCTGGCGCAGCTGTTTGTCAAAGACAAGCGCGTGGTCCGGGCCGTGGACGATGTCTCATTTTTTATCCGGCCCGGCGAAGTTCTGGGGCTTGCCGGGGAGAGTGGTTGCGGAAAGACCACCACCGGCAGACTGGTGTTGAGACTTCTCGAGCCTACCTCCGGGGAAG
>JBAVYC010000266.1:0-2086 GCA_049698595.1 Desulfobacterales bacterium
AAATAGCGCTGCCAATGTCTGGCTAAAGAAAGGTGATGAAATGGCCGATGCATCCAGTATCATAGATATTTTGACCTTAGCATGTAGTAAAGGGACTAAAATAACGATTATCATCGAAGATTGGGCGTATAAAAATATTTTAAACGCCATTGTCGATCTCGTTGATAGCGGGTTTGGGGAATAGGTAAAAATGTCGCAACCAGCGGTTAAAGAAACAACCCTTAAAGGCATCGGAGCATCTCCCGGCATCTGCATCGGAAAAGCTTACCTGGTGGATAAAGAAGGGGTCGATGTTATTAAAAAGTATTATCTCAAAGGGGAAAACATACAACGTGAGATCAATCGCTTTAATAATGCCGTAAAGAAAGCCAAGGATGAAATTCATACCATTATCGAAAACAGTCCGGAAGAACTGCAGCAGGCCCATATTCTCGAGACCCACCTGGCGCTGCTCAATGATAAAATGCTCTACGGTAAAACTATTGAAATAATTAAAAAAGAAGGTGTAAATGCTGAGTGGGCGCTTAAAAAGGTCGTCTCATATCTAAATTCGATATTTCAGAACATGATCGACTCCTATCTGAAAGAACGGGCGTTGGACGTGGTACAGGTATCGGACAGTATCATGCGCAATCTGGTGGGCGTTGAATCCGAAGATATCGCCGCCATCGATAAGCGTGTCATCCTGGTCTCCGACGATCTGTCACCGGCGGACACCAGTCGGATAAACCTGGCGCGCATTATGGGTTTTATCACCAATCGCGGCGGCAAAACCTCCCACACCGGCATCATGGCCCAGGCTCTCGAAATCCCGGCCGTCGTCGGGCTGGTCAATGCAACCACCGCGATCAAAAACGAAGATCTCATCATCGTGGATGGGAGCAGCGGCAAAGTGATCGTCAACCCGAGCGAAAAATCTCTGATCGAATTTGAGGAACGAAAAAGTCAATATGAAGATTTTAAAGTGGGCATCACCCGGGAGGGCCATCTTAAAGCGGAGTCAACCGATGGTGTCCCACTGGAGGTAATGGCAAACATTGAGCTGCCGGAGGAAGTTTTCGCGGTCAAGGACTATGGGGGGGACGGTATCGGTCTTTATCGAACGGAATTTCAATATATGAATCGCGCAGAATTTCCAACCGAGCAAGAACTGTTTGACAAATACAGGGATGTGGTCGAGGTCATGGCCCCCAAATCCGTCACAATTCGCACCCTGGATATCAACGGCGACAAGGCAGTCGCCAACCACACCGGTTACGCCGAAATCAATCCGGCCCTTGGTCTGCGCGCCATAAGGTACTGTTTAAGGAAACCGGATGTTTTCAAGACCCAGCTGCGGGCGATTTTAAGAGCGGCCGCATTCGGTCGCGTCCGTATATTATTTCCCATGATATCAGCGTATTTCGAAATTTGTGAGGCCAAAAAACTATTGTATCAAGCCGCCGATTCACTCGAAAAAGAAGGGCTGCCCTATAACCGCGAGATTGACATCGGAATTATGATCGAGGTCCCCTCGGCAGTTGTAGTGGCGGACTTATTGGCGGAAAAAGTCGATTTTTTCAGTATCGGTACCAACGATCTTATCCAGTATGCCCTGGCAATCGACAGGGGCAACCGGCAGGTCGCCGATTTGTATCAACCCTTGGATCCGGCCATTATCCGCATGATCAAGCAGGTCGCGGATGTGTCCAAGGACAAGGGTATTGGGGTCTTTATGTGCGGCGAGATGGCGGCAACACCCCATTACATCCCGCTGCTGCTCGGCATGGGCATGGATGAGCTGAGCATGAACCCGTTATCGATTCCGCTGATCAAGCGGGTAATTCGTTCCCTGAACGCCAAAGATGCGCAGGCATTCGTCCGGGAAGCCCTGAAAAAGAAAACCGCCAGAGGGGTTTTCGAATTGTCGCGCGATGCATTCGGCGATACGCTTGCGGAAGTGACGTTTTCCTGATGAATAAAGAACACATAAAAATTGTCGCCGTAAACCGCAAGGCCCGGTACGACTATTTCATCGAAGATAAATTCGAAGCCGGTATGGTGCTCAAAGGAACTGAGGTAAAGTCAGTCAGACTCGGCAAGGTCA
>JBAVYC010000267.1:0-2739 GCA_049698595.1 Desulfobacterales bacterium
TCTCAAAAGATGACCGCCAGCCTTTGGCATTGAAATAGGCGTCATAAAATTGGAGCACTTCTGCCGCCGGAAATTTTGTATGAACACGGTACCTTGTGGACTTCGTTCGCGCGGAACGATCAACTTCTTTTTTTATATCGTAACCGCTGTGGATCTTATTCGCATGTGATACACTTTTCAAACCCAATGCATTTCTATCAGCAGGTCCACCAGATCCCCAAAATGCGCAACGGCCCGCTCGATCGGCTCCGGTGAGCGCATGTCGATTCCGGCATCCAGCAGTTCATCGAGGGGGAACTTGCTGCCGCCGAGTTTTAGAAAATCCAGGTATGCCTGCCGGGCGGTTTCACCCCTTTTAACGACTTTATCCGCCAGTGCAATGGCTGCGGAAACACCCGTTGCATATTTGTAGACGTAAAAGGCGGAATAAAAATGCGGGATGCGGAGATATTCGAGCGACAGCTCCGGGTCGAGGACCAGGGTGTCGCCAAAATACACTTGCAGCAGTTCGCGGTATTTTGCAGTCATCACCTCAAGGGTCAGGGGACCATGGGCTTCGACAATCGCGTGGGTAATCCGTTCAAATTCCGCAAACATGGTCTGCCTGAAAAGCGTCGCTCGGATGTTGTCGATTTCTCTGTTTAAGATGAAGGCTTTCATCTTCGGATTGTCGTTATATCCTTCCAGCAAATACTTGCTAAGCAGCGCTTCATTGAAAGTGGAGGCCACCTCCGCCACAAAGATTGTATAATCATGGTCCACGTAGGGCTGATACTTTCTTGAGAAGTAGGAATGCATGGAATGTCCGGCTTCATGGATCAAGGTGTAAAGACTGTTAAGGTTATGCTCATCGTAATTGAGAAGGATATACGGCGGCGAATCATAACAACCGGAAGAATAGGCGCCACTCCTCTTACCACGGTTTTCATAACGATCCACCCAGCCGCCCAAAAGGCCTTCTTCAAGAACTTTGCAATACTCCTTTCCCAGGGGCGCCATCGCAGACACTGCCACATCGACGGCTTCTTCATAAGGCATACGAAAATCGACATCTTCAATCAGCGGGACATACGTGTCATAAAAATGAAGTTCTTTTAGTCCGAGTGCTTTTTTTCTGAAATTTAGATATTTGAACAAAGGTTCCAGGTTGCTCTTCACGGATTCGATCAAGTTATCATAGACCGTCTCCTGGATATTGTCTCTGAAAAGAGCTGAACTCCGACAATCCTTAAAATTTCTAACCCGCGAATAAAAAAAGTCCTTTTTTAATGAGTTTGACAGGGTTGCTGCCAGGGTATGCTTATGATCCTGGTAAGCCTGATAATACTGGAAAAAGGTTTTTTTGCGGAGTTCACGATGGGGGCTCGTCAGGAAGGTGGTAAAATTTCCGTGACTCAATTCAATTTCATTGCCGCTGTCATCGGTGATGGTTCCAAATTTCAAGTCTACATTGTCCAGCTGACCGAACACCTGAGACGGGCCATTGGCGATTTCCCGGCTCATGGCCAGAATCTGTTCTTCCATTTCACTGCGGGTATGGGGTTTGAATCGCAGAATTTTTTCCAGGTAAAATCTCAATCCAGCTAAAGCGGGGTGTCCCATGTACCGGTTTATGATCTCATTGGGAATGGCCTGTATCTCCGGTGTCAGATAACTTGCCATTTCCGAAGAACGGGTCAACAAATTGAGGGCTCTTTGGTGAAGGCCCTGATATAGCTGATTGGATTTATCTTCATCGCTTTTAAGGTGGGCATAAGTATAAAGTTTTTCAATCTTCCGGGTAAGCCCCAGGTGAAAATCAATGGCCTCTTTTAAAATCGCAACGGAATCTTTCAGATGACCGTTAAATTTTTGGTAAGACGATAGCTGGGCTTCGACTTCGACAAACATAGTTTCCCATCTTTGGTCGGATTCAAACAGGGGCGTCAGATCCCATTGGTGCTCTGCGGGCGTTGCGTTGCGTTGCGGTATCATTTTGCCGGCCATGCCGATGCTCCTTTGCCCACCTTCTTCGCATAGCCGGCCGCCCCGATACCTGCCACACAACCTTCGCCCACGGCTTTGGCCATCTGCCAGGGTGGCCCGCAAATGTCACCGGCCGCAAACACGCCGGCAACATTGGTTTCCATCTTTTTGTTGGTCTGGATATACTTCATCTCATCATCCAGCAGAACGCCAAGATGGGTGGCAAGCTCCATGATTCCCTTGGCACCGAGTTCGATAAATACACCACTGACCGAAATGGTCGAACCGTCTTCCAGGCGGATTGCCTCCACATTGTCTTGACCAATAATATCCTTGACCTTGGCGTCTTCGTGAACAATGACATTGCTATTTCTTAACTGTTGGCTTAGAGCTTCGGTGACATCAGGTTTGCCACAAATCAGGTGAACGGACCCGGCATAGTCAAGCAGGGTCAGTGCGCCGGACACCGCTGCACTGGCACCACCGACCACGGCGACATCTTCTCCTTTGTAAAAATTGGCATCGCATTCCACACAATAACTGACACCGCGGCCCAACAATTTTTTTTCTCCGGCAACTCCCAGCTTATTACGCGTGGTTCCGGTGGCAATAATGAGCGAATTGCTTTGAAGCTCAAGCCCGCTTTCAGTGACAATTTTAAACCCCGCTCCATCGGGTCCTATTTTCAGAACATCTATTGATTCGAAAAAAAGTAAGCATCGTGAGGTCAAATACAAGCGCTTTATATCCATATTTTTGACCGTTGATGGGTTC
>JBAVYC010000268.1:0-3247 GCA_049698595.1 Desulfobacterales bacterium
GTCTGAAACCGCCCGCATGGAGATGCCCACCGTCGATGCTTTGAAAAACCAGGTAAAAGCACCGATCATGATAAAAGTGATGACTACACCCACCATCTGGGTCCACGACATAGAAACCCCCCATAACATAATGGGAGTTTTGGGAAGAAATTCAGGGAAGGAAAAATTTTCCGCCCCAAAGGGTGTCATATAAATAACGCCGTCGATAATCGACATCAGCCCGATGGTGACCATGATCACCGAAATAATGGGTTCTCCGATCAGGCGGCGTAGAAAAACACGCTCCACACTCATGGCCAGGAAAAACGTGATGACCATGCTCAACAAAAACGATATGACGATGTGAATACCCACCCACACCGTGAGGGCATAGGTAATGAAGGCCCCGGCTGCGATGATTTGTCCATGGGCGATGTTCAGCACGCGACTCGACTTGTAAATCAATACGAACCCCAGTGCCGACAATGCGTATATGGACCCCACCACGATACCACTGACCACCAACTGAAAAAAATAGCTCATGCAACCCCTTCCATGGTATAAAAAGACATTTCAGCCTCCACGGTGGTGCTCTGACCATCCTGGTAATGGAAAAAGGCTTCGACCATCTTTGTGCTGACACTTTCATCGTAAAGCGCGTCGTACAGGTCTTTATATTTTTCCCTGACAAACTTTCTACGGAGTTTGCCCGTTTTGGTCAGTTCACCGTCGTCCATGTCCAGCAGCTTGTACAAAACAGCAAAACGTTTGATTTTAAAGTGATCTTTTTCTGCCCTGGCGTTGACGTCGTGAACGGCCCCCTTGATCAGCTCTACGACCTCCGGATTTCCCGAAAGATCCATATAGGTGGTGAAAGACAGGCCACGGTCCTCGGCCCATTTACCCACCACGATGGGATCGATATTGATCAGGGCCGACACGAAATCGCGTTTGTCGCCAAAAATGACGGCCTCCTTGATATAGGGGCTGAATTTGAGTTTGTTTTCCAGGAACATGGGGCTAAACATTTCGTCCTGGCTGTTGTGCATGACATCGGCAAGCCGGTCGATTACCACCAGGTGACCGTTCTCGTCAAGGTAACCAGCATCCCCGGAGTGCAGCCAGCCTCCCTCCAGTAACTCCTCGGATTTATCATCCATCTTGTAGTAGCCCAAACAGACTGACGGGGATTGCGACAGGATCTCACCCTGTTCGCTAATTTTGCAATCGGTCTCCGGCAGGGGCTTGCCCACTGTATCGGGCCGCACGTCACCGTCCCGGTGCATGTAGGCAATTCCGACGATTTCGGTCTGGCCGTAAATCTGTTTCAGGTTGATGCCGATGGCCTGGTAAAACGTGAACAGCTCGGGCCCGAGTGCCGCGCCACCGGTGTAAGCCCGCCGTAATCTTCGCAGACCGATCTGGTTGATCAAGGGATCGAACACCAGGGTTTTCCCCAGCCAGGCGGCGAAACGCAAGGATACGGGCATCTGTTCGCCGCTCATGCGGTATCGGGCCGCCTTCTCCCCGATCTTGATAAATTTTTCGTAAAGCAGGCGATTCAGCCAGTAGGATTCGTCGATCTTAAGCCATATTTGCGAGCGAATGGTTTCATATATCCTGGGCGCGCCGAACATGAAATGCGGCCCGATCTCCTTGAGATCCTCCATGCTCGTTTCCACAGATTCCGGAAAATTGATGGTGATGCCGGTAGCCATGGCCACCCCAAAGGAATTCATCTGCTCGCCAATCCAGGCAAACGGCAGAAATGAGAGGTATTCGTCGGTGTCTTCGAGGTTGTCGACCTTGGTGAGCTGAATGCCCATATTGATATAGTTTTTATGGGTCATCATGGAAGCCTTGGACAACCCGGTGGTACCGGAGGTCAAACAGAAATGACAAACGTCGTCCGGGCTTCCCTGCTCGATCAGGGTGTCATATTTTTCCGGACTTTCAGCGTTGGCCGCTGCGCCGATTTCATATAGATCTTCTATCAAAAGAAACCAATCGTCGGATCGGTAGCTGCGCATGCCGCGCGGATCCTCGTAGATCACCTTGCGCACCTGGGGTATGCGGTCACGGATCTCAACCAGCTTGTCCACCTGTTCCTGGTCGTCGCAGAAAACGGCTGTAACGTCCATATAATTGATCAGCTCGGCAATTTCATCGGGCAGGGTGGTTTGATAGATCCCGGCAGAGACCGCCCCGATGGACTGGGCACCGATGGCCATGAACAGCATTTCCGGGATATTGTCCCCGATCAATGCCAGCTTGTCTCCCCTTTTGACACCCACTTTCTCGAGGCCCAGGGCGATCTTCCGTACATAGTCGTAAAAGTCATTCCAGGTATAGTTGTTCCAGTATCCAAAATCCTTTTCGCGCAAGGCGACTTTCGCGCCGGTCTCTTTGACCCGCCAGCGCAATAGTTGCGGAATGGTATAATTTAAAAGTTGAGATTTATCTTTCATACCGGTCTAATCTTCTCCAATGTAGGCTTCGACAACCTCGGGGATTTTTACGACTTCCTCCGGCGTCCCGGCGCCGATCAGCACTCCGAAATCAAGGACATAGATGCGGTCTGATATGTCCATCACGACACCCAGGTCGTGTTCGACAAGGACAACGGTGGCGTCACGCTCTTTCTGGATGTCGATGATGAATCGGACCATGTCCTCCTTTTCTTCGATGTTCATACCCGCCATGGGTTCATCGAGCAGGAGCAGCTGGGGTGCCAAGGTGAGGGCCCGGGCCACCTCGACCCGTTTTTGAATCCCGTAGCTCAAGCTCCCTACCGTGTGTTTGCGGTAAGGTTCCAGCTCCATGAAATCGATGACCTCTTCCACATACCGTCGGTTTTTCGACTCCTCCCGGGAGGCTTTCCCGAAATAGACCACGGCGTGCAGAATGCTGTAATGTAGCTTTTGATGTCGTGCCAGCAGCAGGTTATCCAGGACCGTCATGCCACCGAACAATTCAATATTCTGGAAAGCCCGTGCGATGCCGAGGTTGGAAACCTGGTGCGGTGATGCTTTATTGAGTTTGTGATCCCCGAAATAAATATCCCCCGACGTCGGATGATAAAATCCGGAAATACAATTCAACAAACTTGTCTTGCCGGCTCCATTGGGACCGATAATAGAGGTGATCAGACCCGGTTCAATATCCAAACTGACATCTGACAACGCCATCAATCCGCCAAATGACAGGGTTACATCTGATATGACCAATTTATCCATGGTTACCGGCAAAACTTGATTTTTTAGTCTAA
>JBAVYC010000269.1:0-7946 GCA_049698595.1 Desulfobacterales bacterium
GCTCCACCGTGTAAGGTTGGTCCGAAAACGTCGTTACCTTCCCACCGGCTTCGACAACCATCAAGGAACCAGCGGCAGAATCCCATGGTTTAAGGTTTTGCTCCCAGAATCCTTCGAAGCGGCCGCAGGCTACATAGCAAAGGTCAAGTGCGGCGGAACCGAGTCTGCGCATCCCCTGTGAGGCTTTCAGACAACGGCCATAACGCACCATCACCGGCTCAAAGATCTCCTGCACATTGTAAGGAAATCCCGTTACCAGCAAACTTTTGGCGATGGTCCGGGTTGCAGATACCTGAATCGGCTGGCCGTTTAGTTGGGCACCCTGTCCGCTGACAGCCGAGTAAAGCTCATCGTTTGTGGGGTCCAGAATGATACCGAGAACAATGGTGTCCCCAACGGCCAGAGCAATTGAAATTGAAAAGATGGGAATCTGATGGGCAAAGTTTACCGTACCGTCCAAAGGGTCAACGATCCATTTATATTCGGACGCGCCCACGATCAATCCACATTCTTCGCCCAGAACGGCATGGTCCGGGAAATCGGCCTGAATGGTGGATATGATTACTTCTTCAGATTGGGTATCGGCTTCGGTAACGATTTCGGCATTCTCTTTTTCGCGGATACGGGATATATTACCGAATCGCGCTCGCAGTATTCTAGCACTCTTGCGGGCGGCTTTAATTGCCGTATGTTTAAAGGGTTCGAGATCCATAACGGTTATGCATTTCCCACTATTTTTTGCATTTCATCGATCAGCGGCAACAGCGTTTTTTTCGAGCGGGCCGATATGGCGATACCCTTGAGCTTGCGGGCCAGGAGTGCGCCGTTCCGGGGACTGACACGATCCATTTTGTTCAACACCCGGATGGTGGCCCTGTTTTGCAGATTAAGATCGGCCAGGATTTTTTCAACGGATTTAATTTGTTCTTCATAGCGGGGATTGCTTATATCGATAATATGTAATAACAAGTCGGCATCTTCAAGTTCTTCCAGGGTTGCACGAAAAGCCACCATCAGGTCGTTGGGCAAATCTTTTATAAATCCGACAGTGTCGGTGATGATAACTTCAATGTCTCTGGGAAACCGCAGCCGCCGGCTGGAGGGATCCAGCGTGGCAAAGAGCCGGCTTTCGGCCGCCACCTTGCTTTTGGTCAGGGTATTGAGCAAGGTTGACTTGCCCGCGTTGGTATATCCAACAATGGATATAACTCGAAGGTCTTTTTTGTGCCGTTTGGCTTTTTGCTGTTGTCTGTGTTTTGTGACCGAAAATAAAGCTTTTTCCAGTCCTGCAATTCTATCACGAGCTCTGCGCCGATTGATTTCCAATTTTGTCTCGCCGGGACCGCGCCCCCCGATACCACCGGTCAAGCGGGACATGGCTGTGTTTTTCACCACCAGACGGGGCAGTAAATACTTGAGCTGGGCCAGCTCAACTTGCAGCTTGCCTTCCCGGGTTTGGGCACGCTGGGCGAAAATATCCAGTATCAATTGAGTACGATCAATGACTTTTAGTTCTATCTGATCAGTTATTGATCTTATCTGGGAAGGGTTTAACTCCTGGTCAAAAATGATTACCGTTGCAGCTTCCTGGAGGGCTAAAATGGCCAAATCCTGAAGCTTGCCGGGCCCAATCAACAGACGCGAATCAGATTTCCGGCGCTGTTGCGTGACGCTTCCGGCAACCTCCAAGCCACTGGATTGGGCAAGATCCTGCAGTTCTGCCAATGATTCTTTGGCCTGGCGCCCGGTTTCGGCCGAAGCACTGACCAACAGGACCTTTTCAGTGTTCGAACCGGCCGCATGCCCGCTGACGACACGGGCAAGTTCGTCTTCAAGGGCCTGAATGAGTGCCAGGCAATCGATGTCCAGATTGCCCGGATTCAGAGGCGGTAAGAGCTGATATGGACTTTTCCGGAATTTCTTGGGCATGATGTGGGCCACATGAATTTTCTGCGGCAGCCCTTCAGAATTGCTTGAAATAACCGCCATCATATCCAGCCTCAGCAATGCCAGATCGGTAAGATCATCTTTGGACAGGGTTTCAGGGGTCAGATGGGTATGGATGCATCGCAGACCCTTTAAACGTCCTGGGGCGGCGCGATACTCGCCGGTATGGGGGATAACGATTTTTTTGTTATCCCCTACGATCACAAAGCAAACTTTACCATGGCGGTTTACCAGAATACCGATCTGACGGCGAATCTCCCGGGAAAGTTGACAAATTTCACGGGCCAGTTCAAGGGTAAGTAAAAATTCCGGTGGGATGCGGCGACGGTAAAAATTTCCAAGCCTTCTGATTTGATTCGCCTTTAGACCGGCGGTATTTCCGTATGTTTTTTTCAAGAAGCAGAACTGGTGCTCTCAGGGCCTTGGCCCCATAAACGCTAGATCGTTTTGAAAGATGAACATTGGACAGACGCGAGCATCGAATAGTGAGGTCGCTTCGCTCCGCAAATTAATTTCATTTGTCTTCAAAAATTTGATGTCAAATATTGAACGAATATTTCAGTTTCCGGCCGATACTTCTGCTGTGGTCAGATTTTCAAATCGCGTGTAGGCATTTAAAAAGGATAAAAACACATCTCCTGTAGGACCATTGCGTTGTTTGGCCAGAATGATTTCGGCGATCCCCCGGTTCGGGTTGTCTTCTTCTTTATTGTATACTTCATCCCGATATATGAAGGCAACCACATCGGCATCCTGTTCCAGGGCGCCGGATTCCCTCAAATCAGAAAGGCGGGGTCTTTTGTCGGTACGCTGCTCGAGCATTCGGTTGAGCTGTGACAGCGCCACTACCGGCAATTCCAGCTCCTTGGCCAGGGCTTTTAAGGCTCTGGATATCTCGGAAATTTCAAGATCCCTCCGTTCGGCACTGGCGCGTCCCTGCATCAACTGCAAATAATCGATGATGATCAGGCCGAGGTTTTTGTCCATTTTGAGCCGCCGGGCTTTGGCGCGTATTTCCATGGCCGACATGCTGGGAGAATCGTCGATATAGATGGGGGCTGCAGACAATATATCAGCGGCGTCGGTTAAACGATGCCAATCCTCCATACTGAAAAATCCACCTCTTAAACGGGAGGAGTCAATGCGGGCTTCTGCGCATAACATGCGCATCGACAGCTGTTCCTTGGACATCTCCAAAGAAAATACGGCCACCGGGACGTTGGCTTCTATGGCTGCGTTGCGGGCGATGTTCAGCGCCAGTGCGGTTTTTCCCATGCTGGGCCGAGCGGCCAGAATAATGAGGTCGGAGTTTTGCAACCCTGAGGTCAGATTGTCCAAATGACTGAAACCCGTGGTAATTCCGGTTACCAGGCTCCGATTGCCCTGGTTTTCCTCCAGGGTCTCAATATTGCCGAGAATGATTTTGCTCAGGGGGTAAAAGGCCTGCCGGGCTTTTTTTTCGGAGATTTCGAAAATTGCCGCTTCCGCAAAATCGATAACATCGTCGGTATTTCCTCTGTCCTCAAGACATCGCTTCAAAATGGCATTGGCCTTTTCGATCAGTCGCCGCAATGACGCTTTATCACGGACAATCCTGGCGTAATGCTCTGCATTGACCGCCAGGGGCACCGTATCGACGAGCCTGGCAAGATAGCTGGCGCCTCCGATGTCTTCTAGATGGCCTAGTTCTTTTAACTTATTGGCAAGGGTGACAAGGTCTACCGGTTCTGCTTTATCAAACAACGCGATAACGGCGGCATAGATTTTTTGGTGGGCTGTCCGATAGAAATCCTGCGGGGCAAGTATTTCAATAACATCCAGCAGGGTAGTGTTGTCGATCAGAATAGCACTGATGATGGATTCCTCCGCTTCGATGTTTTGCGGTGGAACCGAGTACTGGGTGTGATTTTTTTGCGGTGGCGCTTGGCGTTCAGGCATGTGAAATTCGCTAGGTTTCAGGTGTCAGGTTTCGGCCCGCCCTGGTGCGATATGACGGATTCTCACTGTTCGCTGCAAGAGATCCCAATATTTTCCTATCTTCCAGATTCATGCAAGGATAGGTCCGGGCCAGGGGTGTCAGGATGGTGGGTCGCTTAATCCTGAAACCTGAACACTGACGCCTGAAACCTTCATTTCCTTACTACATTTTGTCAAATATAACTCGATAAAGGCCTGAGTTACAAAGGTTATAATATACTTTTATAAAGAAATTTTTAAATGCCGAGTTACTCGGGTATTATTTCGACAGTTATTTCGGGTTCGACATCATTGTATACCCGAATCGGGACCTTGAAACTGCCAAGTGTTTTGAGCGGTTCCTTGAGAAGTATCATTCTTTTTTCAACCACAATATCCTGGGCGGCCAGGGCCTCGATAATATCTCTGACCGTGACGGATCCGTAAAGACGTTCTTCTTCGCTGACCTTGGCGGATACCTGGCAGACAACATCTTCAAGCTTGTGGGCCATTTCTTCAGCCAGTTTACGTTCTTTGGCAATCTGGATTTCGAATTTAGCCCGCTCGTTCTCCATTTTACGATAATTTTGCGGGGTGGCCAAAACGGCCTTTTCCTGAGGCAGCAGGTAATTTCGCGCATAGCCGTTAGCCACGTTAACCTCGCTGCCGATAATACCAAGGGAGTTAATTGTTTCTTTTAAAATTACTTTCATCGCCGCAACCTCCGTATCAATTGAACATTGAATATACAGATTGATAAATTACATTAATCTTCGATATTCAACATTCACGATTACTATCCTGTTTGTTTGCCCAATTTGCGAAAATTAAACCACATGTCAAAAAAACCCAGCCCGATCACAGCCAGCAACACCAATTGCTGAATGCCAATAAGCGTGTATAAAAAAATACGAATAACCCGTGGAAATTTCTTTTTATTAAAATAAAACGATACAATTGCGATGCCCTGGAAAAAATATACGGACATCAGAATTAACAGACCGTTTAAACCGATGATCTTGATAGATGCGTTGGGTATGAACAATGCTAGGCCGCAGCCGATAACACCCCATACCAGATATTCAGGAGCCTGCCACATGTTCAAGGGCCCAAAATCCGGATAAAAAAGTGAACGGCGCAACAGTACCGGTTTCGCCAGCAGAATGCTGGTCCAGGCGACAAACAGGGTTGAAACAGACACCAGCGCAGGGATGATTTTCACCAAGGCATCATGAATTGTATCCAGTGAGCTAGAAATCATCCGGATACTTTCATCCGACATCCCCATATTCTGGTATAACACCATTGTGAGTTCCAGATTTTTTGCAACATAGTTGGACACAATGGTGTAAATACCCTCACCGGACAGTATGCTGAAAATTATAAGGCCGGCCAGACCTGAAAGCAATACACTGCCGCAGGCATAAAGCATCGTTTTTTCGATCGAAAGATTTAATTCGATCACCTCGCCAAGAATATATCCGATTAAAAATAGCCCGGCAAAGAACAAGACGTCAAGAGATACATCACCGATGAGTGCAACCATAATCAGACTTGAGATTATGGGGATAGTTGCACCGGTATTTCTACCCAGTTTTAAACGGTAGAAGAGGACGGGCAAGGGGATAAACAACGCACCCACAAACCCGACTATCGGAATAAAAACCGAAATGAAAAATATCAGGCTTGTGATCAAAACACCATTGACGATATCCTTTACCATTTCCCTTACGGTGGAGATGAGAGGTTGAAGGAATTCCCTTTCCTTACCGGACGGCTGAAACTCTTAACGCAGATCAACGGAACCTACATAAGGCAAAAAGGCAATCGTGCGGGCCCTTTTGATCTCGTGGGTAAGGGTTCGTTGATGCTTTGCACAACACCCGGACAATCTTCGGGGAATGATTTTGCCGCGCTCCGTGATAAAATATCTCAGGGATTTAGGGTCCTTGTAATTAATTTCAAGGCTTGTATCCGCGCAGAACCGGCAAACTTTCCGGCGATGATATACTCTTTTTTTTCTTCTCGGATCATTAGTTCTTCTGGTGTTTCTCGAAGGAGCGACCATTTTTATGCCTCCTCTTTTGTTGACGGTGGGGTTTTGTCTACTGCAGAGCCTTCAGTCTCGGGGGGTGGCACATCTTCATCATTTATGGCTTTTTCTTCTGCGGGCGCTAATTCTTTTATCTGATCTTCCTCCGGAGCATTGTCAGGATCGCCTGGGTTTTCGGCAGCGGCTGATTCCGCAGCGGCTGTTTCCGCAGCGGCTGATTCCGCAGCGGCTGATTCCGCAGCGGCTGTTTCCGCAGTGGCTGATTCCGCAGCTGCCGCTTCCCTTGCGGCCTTCTCCTCTTTAATTTTTTCCAGGTCGACATCCCGGTTCAACAAAACGGTCATGTATTTAAGCGCACGATCGTCGATACGGAAAAAACGTTCGATTTCATTGACCAGCGGTGCCAGGCCGCAATAGTCAAATCGCACGTAATAGCCGCGCCCCTTCTTCTTGATGTCATAAGCGAGTTTTTTTTCGCCCCAATCGTCTGTCTTGACACGGAATCCATCCATCTGGGTGATCAGTTCTTCGACCCTGCCAATTAATGGCTCCCGCTGTTCCTGGGATAGGTCGGGATCAATTATTACAAATGTTTCGTACCTTCGCATTTATCCTCCTTTCGGCTGTTAAGCCCCGATTTTATCCGGAGCAAGGGTTGGATATAGTTTTAAATAACTATTTTTTAGAAACAAGCTACATATCACTTAATAAAACCGCTTGTCAAGGGATAATATTGTAAAGATTGTCTTGACACATTGATGCAATTGATGTATCGAAATTTCTACAACATATTGGAATTATAGTTTTTTTATAATTTTTTCTTTGCAGTCCAGATTGCAATCCGGGTGGTCTTGTGCGCCTGCTTGGTTTGATGGATTCTGCTATCGCTGGGGGTTGGAAATTTATGATTTCTAAAAATCAAAAAACAGCATTGCCTGGAATAGATAATCAAAAATCGGCGGCGCCGGTAGAAGCATCCGGGACGGTAATTGCAAACGATACTCGATTCAAGGGTACGATTACCTGCCGGGACCAGATTCTGGTCGCAGGTGTTGTGGAAGGTGATATTGATTGCGGCGGCATCGTCTGGATTGCCAAGAAAGGGAAAATTTACGCCAATGTCTATGCCCGTAAGGTTATCATAGAAGGTGAAATCAATGGCAATATCGAGTCGGCAGAGTATGTTGAAGTTAAATCGGAGGGGCGCTTGATCGGCAATCTCAAAGCAGCCAAAATCAGGATGGCGCCCGGCTGCCATTTCGATGGTGAGGTCACGATGCGATGATGATCGCTCTCAATTGAATATTCAATTCCAATTTATCCGGTTTAGCGAATGGTCCGTGGTAGATCCATTGCCAAGGGTGGCTGAAACGAACTAGGTTCCCTTCCAGTAACGGATCGGGCCTACGTCGATGTGCACAAATTTCTGATGAGGATAATATCCGACCCCGCCTTTCCTCAGTTTAAAGGCCGTCCGTCGCAACACCGAAGTGCGGTATCCGGGCAGTCGGATATCGACCGCTTTTCCCTGGATGTGATAGCTGTTTTTTGCGGCGCCTTTGCCGCGCTTACGCAACTTGGCGTTGGTTTCAGGGCTGCGGTAGCCGGAAATTACGTGAAAAGGTTTCTCAGGGTTGAGTTTTATTGAGATCACAGATAGCAGATCCAGCAGATGAGTATCAATCTGTTTGATGTCATGGGCACGAAAATCCCGCATAATGTGATTGATGTTTTTCAGAGCCTCGCTAACATATTTCCCATTGTGCCAGTAAACCCCCTTAAAACTGTCTTTGGTATGCGGATTGTATAGTGAGAGGGATCTTTCCGGAGTTGCAAGTTCTTCAATGGCAGCGAAGACAGACTTCGAGGATACGCCCGAAATCCCGGCGCATAGCATGAGCCCTATGAAATTTCGTCTGCTCAATCCCGTCCTTGCTGACACAAAAGGCATATTGAGGATGGACATTTTTAAACTCCCTAAGAAAAGAGA